>NZ_JBCDMV010000006.1:0-121133 GCF_038433135.1 Luteococcus sp. H91
CCCCCCCCCCCCCCCCCCCCCCCCCCCCCCCCCCCGCCCTGTGTTGCGGATGACGGATCAGTAGATGATCTCACCGTTCTTGCGGCGCTCCCGCAGACCCGCGAGGGCCTCCGCCAGGATCGCCTTGGCCTCGGCGTCGGAGCGGCGCTCCTTCACATAGGCCAGATGGGTCTTGTAGGGCTGGATCTTCGGCGGGGGCGGCGGATTCTCGCTGTCCATGTTCGCCGGCAGACCGCACCGCGGACAGTCCCAGCTCTCGGGTACCGTCGCCTCGGCCGCGAAGGCGGGACGGGTTTCATGCCCGTTGGAGCAGAAGTACGAGACGTACAGGCGAGGAGCCGCGTCGCCGCGCTCCGCTTCGCCCATGGGCCCTGCCCCTACGCGGCTCCCCCGGATGGCGCTGCCACCTGCCACAGTTGTTCTCCTATTTTCACGTGCTTGAACTACCACGACGCGCGTTGCGCGTCACGGGTGCGTCGGTACGACGGCAGGGATGCTCAACCGAGTCGGTAGAGCGCCAACAGGCCGACGATGGTGGCGAACCAGAGCAGGCCGACGACCACCGTCAGCCGGTCAAGGTTGCGCTCCGCGACGGACGTGCCGCCCATCGAGGTCGACATGCCGCCACCGAAGAGGTCGGACATGCCGCCGCCGCGCCCCTTGTGGAGCAGGATGAACAGGCCAAGGATCACGCTCAACACGACCAGGATGATCGAGAGCGTCATGATGGGCCAGGACATCAGCGGTACCAGATTCACGTGGGCAAGCGTAACCCACTGTTCAGCCAAATCCACATTTGGCCCACGCATGACGAACGGGACGCCACCACCGGTGACGCCCCGTTCGGGTCAAGCAGGTGTTACAGTGCCGCGCTCAGGCGGAGACGGCGGGCAGCTCGTAGAAGCGCACGATCCCGGCGAACTCCTCCGGGTCGAGGCTCGCGCCGCCCACCAGGGCGCCGTCGACGTCGGGCTTGGCCATCAGCTCGCCGACATTCTTCGCCTTGACCGAGCCGCCGTACTGGATCCGCACGGCCTCCGCGGTCGGGGCGTCGTAGAGCTTGCCGATCTCCTCGCGGATGGCGCCGCAGACTTCCTGCGCGTCCTCAGGAGTGGCGACCTCGCCGGTGCCGATCGCCCAGACGGGCTCGTAGGCGATGACCAGGTTGGCCACCTGGGCGGCGCTGATACCCTCCAGGGCGCCGCGGACCTGGTTGAGGGTGTACTCAACCTGGTTGCCGGCCTTGCGGATGTCCAGACCCTCGCCGCAGCAGATGATCGGGGTCATGCCGTGCTCGATCACCTTCTTCGCCTTGGCGTTGACGATCGCCTCGTCCTCGGCGTGGTACTGGCGACGCTCGGAGTGGCCGACGACCACATAGGAGCAGTTCAGCTTGGCCAGCATCGGGGCCGAGACCTCACCGGTGTAGGCGCCCTTCTCCTGGGTGGAGACGTCCTGCGCGCCGAAGGCGATCGGCAGGTGGTCGCCCTCGACCAGGGTCTGGACGGTGCGGATGTCGGTGAACGGAACCAGCACGACGGCCTCGGACTTGGCCTCGTCGTAGCCCTTGTCCTTCAGCGTCCAGGCGAGCTTCTGCACCAGACCGGTGGCCTCGACGTGATCGAGGTTCATCTTCCAGTTGCCCGCCATGATCGGCTTGCGTGCCATCAGTTGTTTCCTTCCAGAACGGTGAGACCCGGGAGCTCCTTGCCCTCCAGGTATTCGAGCGAGGCGCCGCCACCGGTGGAGATGTGGCCGAACTCCTCGTCCTTGTGGCCCAGCTCGCGCACGGCGGCGGCGGAGTCGCCACCACCGACGACGCTCAGGCCGTCGACCTCGGTCAGAGCCTGGGCGACCGCGGCGGTGCCCTTGCTCAGTTCCTCGATCTCGAAGACGCCCATCGGGCCATTCCAGACCACGGTCTTGGCGGTCTTGATGGCGTGGGCAAAGAGCTTCTCGGTCTCGGGGCCGATGTCCAGACCCATCTTGTCGGCCGGGATCGCGTCCACCGTCACCACGTCGACGGGGCCGTCGACGGTCTTGGCGTCGAAGTCCATGCCGCTGGCGATCCGCACGTCGACGGGCAGCAGCAGGGTCTTGCCGGCGGCCTTGGCCTGCTCGACGTAGCCCTTGCAGGCGTCGATCGAGGCCTCGTCCAGCAGCGACTTGCCCACCTCGTAGCCGGCGGCCTTGAGGAACGTGTAGGCCATGCCGCCACCGACGATCACCGTGTCGGCGATCTGCAGCAGGTTGTCGATCACGGCCAGCTTGTCGGCCACCTTGGCGCCACCGAGCACCACGGTGAAGGGGCGGTCGGGATCGGAGAGCACCTTGGCGAAGACGTCGCCTTCCTTCTTCACCAGCAGGCCACCGGCGGACGGCAGCAGCTTGGCGATGTCGTAGACGCTCGCCTGCTTGCGGTGCACGACGCCGAAGCCTTCGGAGACGTAGACGTCACCCAGGGCGGCGTACTGCTTGGCAAGCTCGACGCGCTCGGCCTCGTCCTTGCTCTCCTCACCCTTCTCGTAACGGACATTCTCCATCAGGGCCACGTCGCCGTCGGCCAGGGCCGCGACGGTCTCCTGGGCGGACGGGCCGACGACGTCGCCGGCCAACGTGACCTCGGTGCCCAGCAGCTCGCCCAGTCGCTTGGCGACGGGAGCCAGGGAGTACTTGGGGTTCACCTCACCCTTCGGGCGGCCGAGGTGGGCCAGCACGACGACGCGGGCACCAGCCTCGCGCAGTTCGTTCAGGGTGGGCAGGGCGGCCTTGATCCGGCCGTCGTCGGTGATGGTGTCGCCGTCCAGCGGCACATTGAAATCGCAGCGGATGACTACCCGCTTGCCCTTGAGATCGCCAAGATCCTTGATCGACTTCACGTCAATCCTTCCGTTGGGAATGGTGGGGCGGCTTCGCCCCGGTGGTACTGCGGTGGTGCGTGGTGGTGCGGGTGTGCAGACGGGGTGGGACGCCGGAGCGTCCCACCCCGTCACACGGTTTGATCGGGAGATCAGGCCAGCTTGGAGCCGACCAGGGCGGTCAGGCGAACCAGCGAGTTGGAGTAGCCCCACTCGTTGTCGTACCAGGACAGGACCTTGACCAGCTTGCCGATGACCTTGGTCTCGTTGGCATCGAAGATGCTGGTGTGCGGGTCGCCGACGATGTCGGAGGAGACGATCGGGTCCTCGGTGTACTTCAGGACACCCTTGAGCTCACCCTCGGCGGCCTCCTTGACGGCAGCCTTGATCTCGTCGACGGTGACCTCCTTCGAAGCCTCGAAGGTCAGGTCGGTCAGCGAGCCGGTGGGGGTCGGGACGCGGACGGCCAGGCCGTCGAACTTGCCCTTGAGCTCGGGGATGACCAGGGCGACGGCCTGGGCGGCGCCGGTCTTGGTCGGGATCATGTTCAGCGCGGCGGCACGGGCGCGACGCAGGTCGCTGTGCGGCGCGTCGAGCAGGCGCTGGTCACCGGTGTAGCTGTGGATGGTGGTCATGATGCCGCGCTCGATGCCGAACTTGTCGTTCAGCACCTTGGCCAGCGGGGCCAGGCAGTTGGTGGTGCAGGACGCGTTCGAGATGATGTTCATCTCGTTCGTGTAGTCCTTGTCGTTGACGCCCATCACGAAGGTGCCGTCGACGTTCTTGCCGGGGGCCGAGATGATGACCTTCTTGGCGCCAGCCGCGATGTGGTCCTTGGCCTTCTCGGCGTCGGTGAAGAAGCCGGTCGACTCGATGACGACGTCCACGCCCAGGTCGCCCCAAGGCAGGTTCTTCGGGTCGCGCTCGGCGAGGGCGCGGATCTTCTTGCCGTCCACGGTGATGTACTCGTCGTCGAAGGTGACCTCACCGGCGAAGCGGCCCATCAGGCTGTCGTACTTCAGCAGGTGGGCGAGGGTCTTGTTGTCGGTCAGGTCGTTGACGGCAACGACCTCGATGTCAGCGCCCTGCTCGATGAGGGCCCGGAAGTAGTTGCGGCCGATGCGGCCGAAGCCGTTGATTCCAACCTTGACGGTCATGCGTTATCTCCTTCGAGATATTCAGTGTCTCCGCACGTCGTG
This sequence comes from Luteococcus sp. H91, assembly GCF_038433135.1. Lineage (NCBI taxonomy): Bacteria > Bacillati > Actinomycetota > Actinomycetes > Propionibacteriales > Propionibacteriaceae > Luteococcus > Luteococcus sp. H91. The sequence goes on from NZ_JBCDMV010000006.1 coordinate 4,058, forward strand.
CAGAGACTGTTCGGACGTTGCCGAGTCTAACGAATAGATCACGACGGCGTGCGAGCAGACCGGACTTGATGGTGGTATCACCGCAGGTGAACGCGGAGTGAACCCCTTCTCGACGCCATGCCTACCGATCGGTAGGAAACCCCAACCCCTAGCGGGAGGCGGGTTAGTCCGCCCCGTCCACCAGCTCGGAGCTAAGGTTCGCCTCTGTGGAGGGGATTCCGCGTTCAGCTGCAAGCTTGTCCGCGGTGGCCAGCAGGCGCCGGATTCGTCCCGCCACGGCATCCTTGGTCAGCGGCGGGTTGTGCAACTGGCCGAGCTCCTCCAGCGACGCGTTCTTGTGCTCCAAGCGCAACAGCCCGGCGGCCTTGAGATGGTCCGGCACGTCATCGCCCAGTATCTCCAGCGCACGCTCCACCCTGGCGCCGGCCGCCACCGCCGCGCGGGCGGAGCGTCGCAGGTTGGCATCGTCGAAGTTGGCCAGCCGGTTGGCCGACGCGCGCACCTCGCGGCGCATTCGGCGCTCCTCCCAGGCCAGCAGGGATTCGTGCGCCCCGAGCCGGGTGAGCATCGCGGCGATCGCGTCGCCATCGCGGATCACGACGCGGTCCACATTGCGGACCTCCCGCGCCTTGGCGGCAATCTGCAGCCGGCGGGCGGCCCCGACCAGGGCCAGGGCGGCCTCCGAACCGGGGCAGGTGACCTCCAGCGCCATCGAGCGGCCCGGTTCGGTCAGCGAACCGTGGGCCAGGAAGGCGCCGCGCCAGGCGGCCACCTGGCAGCAGGTGCCGCCGCCGACCACGATTGCGGGCAGGCCGCGCACCGGTCGGCCGTGGGCATCGGTCAGGCCGCTCTGCCGGGCCAGTGAGTCACCGTCGGCCACCAGTCGGAGCAAGTAGCGGGTGCCGCGGCGGATGCCGGAGCCGTTGACCAGGATCATGTCCGCCGTGAAGCCGTAGAGGTCCTGGATCGCGGTGCGCAGCCGACGGGCGGCGGCGCCGGTGTCGAATTCGGCCTCCACCACGATCCGACCACTGACGATGTGGATGCCACCGGCAAAGCGCAGCATGCTCGCGACCTCCGAGCGGCGGCAGCATGGACGGCTGACCCGGATGGTGGCAAGTTCCGCCTTGACCTGCTGGGTCATGGCCATGTGTGGTCTCCTTCCTGCCCAGCTGTCCTCCCGCGACAAGAGATGCAACCACGCCAGAATCGCGGGCAGTTCCCGGAATCTCCGTCCAGCTTGCCAGTGCGAGGCCGCGCAGGGCCAGCCCGAGGCGATTGTGCTGGGCGGATCCTCAGCAGGCATCACGGGTGGCTCATCACCTCGGAGTAGATCGACGCCAGCCGCAGCGGGTCGTGCCGGGCCGATCCGTCACGCATCGCCACGTCGGCCACCACCAGTTCCGCTCCGAGCGAGCGGACGTAGGTGTCCAGGTGTTCGTCGGCGAAACTCTGGTCGGCAATCACCACGTCCAGCCGCAGGCTCGGTGCATGGTCCGCCAGCAGTTCGATGTGCCGGGAGGCGCTGAAGCCGTCGGTCTCGTCGGCCGGCGCGATGTTCAGGGTGAGGATCCGCCTGCCGGGGCAGTCGGCGATCGCCTGGGCCAGGTCAGGCACCAGCAGGTGCGGCAGGACGGAGGTGAACCAGGAACCGGGGCCGAGCACCACGTAGTCGCTCTCCGCGATCGCCTCCAGGGCGTCGGGGCAGGCGTCGGGGCTCTCCGGCTCCAGCCGGATCTTCTGCACCTCGGCCCTGGTCTTGGCGACGGTGGCCTGACCGGAGAGGGTGCAGGTCTCGTCGGGCCGGGTCGGATCCAGCCCGATCACGTCGGCGGCGATGGTCAGCGGCGTCAACGACATCGGCAGCACGCGGCCGCGGGTGCGCAGCAGTTCCCCCACCTGGTCCAGCCCGGCGACGGGATCCTCCAGATGCTGCCACAGGCCAAGGATCAACAGGTTGCCAACGGCGTGACCGCTCAGCGGGCCACCGCCGGAGAATCGGGACTGCAGCACGTCGGCCCACTGCCGGCCGGTGTGGTCGTCGCCGCAGAGCGCGGCCAGCGCCATCCGCAGGTCGCCCGGCGGAAGACAGTCGAATTCGGAACGCAGCCGGCCCGACGAGCCGCCATCATCGGCGACCGTCACCACCGCGGTCAGCCGATCCGTCACCCGGCGCAGGGCGCTGAGGCTGGCGGACAGGCCGTGACCGCCACCCAGCGCGGTCACCATTGGCCCGTGGTGGATCAGGGCCTCCCCCCGGCCGGGGCGTCGCGCCGCCGTCATTCCTTGCCCAGGTCGCGATGCATCACGGTCACGGTGACGCCCTTGTCCCGCAGCCGTCGGCCGAATTCCTCGCTCATCGCGGTGGAGCGGTGCTTGCCGCCGGTGCAGCCAATGGCGACGGTGACCTGCCGCTTGCCCTCCCGCACATAACCGGGGGCCATGGTCTCGAAGAGTCCCTCCAGCTTGGTCAGGAAGTCGTCGGCACCCTCCTGGGCCAGCACATAACCGCTCACCGCCTCCGAGAGACCGGTCTGCGGACGCAGCTCCGGTACCCAGTGCGGATTGGGCAGGAAACGCACGTCCAGCACCAGGTCGGCATCCAGCGGCAGGCCGTTCTTGAAGCCGAAGCTCATCACGGCCGCCCGGATCCGGTCACCGTCATCGCCACCATAGGCATGCGCCACCCTGGCCGCCAGCTGGTGGACATTGATGTTGGTGGTGTCCACCACCAGATCCGCCGAGGCGCGGATGGTCGACAGCATCGCCCGTTCCTTGTCGATGCCGTCCATCAGCCGGCCGTCGCCCTGCAGCGGCAGGGGGCGACGGGTGGATTCCTGCCGCTTCACGATCGCGGCGTCGTCCGCCTCCAAGTAGAGGATCTCGATGTCAATTCCCTGCTCCCCCAGCTGGGCGAAGATGGTGCCGAGCTGGTCGAACTGGGTCCGGCTGCGCACGTCGAGCACGACGGCCAGCTTCTCCAGCCCATTGCGACGGGCCAGATCCACCAGGTTGAACAACAGGGCGGGCGGCAGGTTGTCGACGACATACCAGCCCAGGTCCTCGATGGCATGGGCAGCGGTGCGTCGACCCGCTCCGGAGAGCCCCGTGATGATCACGAGGCGGGGGGTGATGGTCTCGGCCTGGCCGGCGTCGGCGCTGCTGGGTGTGCTCACGGGGCCCATTATTGCCGAGTCACCTCGCCCGTGGTCATGTTGATCGACTCGGCTGGTTCCTGCTGGCCCAGCGCGAGGACGATGTTGGCCGCCAGCTTGGGGCCGAAGCCCGGCACCTGTGCGATCTCCTCCAGGCTGGCCGCACGGAGCTTCCGCAGCGAGCCGAAGTGTTTCAGCAGGGCCTTGCGGCGGGTCTCCCCCAGCCCGGGGACCTCGTCCAGCACCGACTCCACCATCGCCTGGCTGCGGCGTCCGCGGTGGTGCGTGATGGCAAAGCGGTGGGCCTCGTCGCGCAGCCGCTGCAGCAGGTAGAGGCCCTCGGAGCTGCGAGGCAGGATCAGCGGGTAGTCATCGTCGGGGATCCACACCTCCTCCAGCCGCTTGGCCAGCCCGCAGAGCGCGATCTCGTCCGCAAGGCCCAGCTCGTCGAGCACCTCGGCCGCGGCCTGCACCTGCGGCTGACCCCCGTCCACCACCAGCAGTTGCGGCGCATAGGCGAACTTGCGCGGCGCGCCGGTGGTGGCATCCACCAGCACCGGGCCGCCCTCCGCCTCGGCGCTCATGCTGGCCCGGTCGTCCAATAGCCGTCGGAAGCGACGGGTCAGCACCTCCTTCATGGCGCGCAGGTCGTCGGAGCCCTCGAAGGACTTGATGATGAAGCGGCGGTACTCGCTCTTGCGTGGCAGGCCGTCCTCGAAGACCACCATCGAACCGACCACCTCGGTGCCCTGCAGGTGGGAGATGTCATAGCACTCGATCCGCAGCGGCGCGGTGGGCAGCTCCAGCGTCTCCTGCAACTGTTCCAGGGCACGGTTGCGGGTGGAGAGGTCGCTGGCGCGCTTCATCTTGTGCTGCTGCAGCGCCTGCTGGGCATTCTTGGCGACGGTGTCCAGCAGCACCAACTTGTCCCCGCGCTGCGGCACGTGCAGGTGCACATTCGACTTGCGTTGTTCCCGCAACAGTTGGGCCATCACCTCGCCCGACGCGGGCAGGGTGGGCACCAGGATCTCCTTGGGGATGTGGCTGGCGATCTCGGTGTCCGCCGCCGCCGAGTCGGCATAGATCTGCAGCAGGAACTGTTCGATCAGCTCGGCGGTGTCGCCGTCGTCGGCGCGATCCGCCACCCAGCCACGTTCACCCCGAATCCGGCCGGAGCGCACATTGAAGATCTGCACCGCCACCTCCAACGGGTCCTCCGCGATGGCGATCACATCTGCGTCGGTGCCGTCGGGCAGCACGATGGCATTCTTCTCCGTCGCCTGCTTCAGCGCCGCCAGGGAATCCCGCAGCACCGCGGCCTTCTCGAATTCCAGTTCCTGTGAGGCGCGCAGCATCTGCTGCTCCAGCTTGCGGGTCAGCTGCCCGGTGCGGCCGGCCATGAAACTGGCGAAGTCCTCGACGATCTCCCGGTGTGCCCCGGGGCTGATCCGGCCGACGCAGGGGGCCGAGCACTTGCCGATGTAGCCAAGCAGGCACGGCCGACCGGCCGACTTCGCATTGTTGAAGACCCCATTGCTGCAGGAACGCATCGGGAAGACGTGCAGGAGGGCGTCGACGGTCTCCCGGATGGCCCAGGCCTGGCCGAAGGGCCCGAAGTAGCGGTAGCCCTTGCGCTTGCTGCCCCGACCGACGAAGACCCGCGGGTACTCGTCGCTCCAGGTCAGGCAGAGCCAGGGGTAGGACTTGTCGTCGCGGTACTTGACGTTGAAGCGCGGGTCGTACTGCTGGATCCAGGTGTATTCCAGCTGCAGGCTCTCCAGCTCGTTCTGCACCACCGTCCACTCCACCCTGGCGGCGGTGCGCACCATCGTCTGCGTGCGAAAGTGCAGGTTGGCCGGGTCGGCGAAATAGGAGTTGAGCCGCTGGCGCAGGTTCTTGGCCTTGCCGACGTAGATCACCTGACCGTGCGCGTCGCTGAACCGGTAGACCCCGGGATCGGTCGGGATGGTGCCCGGCTTGGGGCGGTACGTCGACGGGTCAGCCATGCGCGCCAGTGTAGAAGGCGCCACCGACAGGCCCGGTGATCGCCCGGCGGCCAGCGCCCGGTAGCTTGGTACGCACCGCCCCGTCGAGGTTGACCGGGCCAGCCAGATCACCGAGGAGCACGCCATGAACCCGTCCCGACGCGACGTCCTGAAGACCGCTGGCGTGGCCGCCGGCGCCGCCACCGGTGCCTGCGGGTTGAGCGCCTGCTCGTCGCCGGAGAAGGTGCAGCAGGGCCCCGCCGAGATCAAGGCCGCCGAGGTGCCCGTCGGCGGTGCCACGATCATCGAGAACTCCGCCTATGTGGTGAGTCAGCCCACCGCGGGCCAGTTCAGGGCCTTCAACCGGACCTGTCCGCACGCTTCCTGCGATGTCTCCAAGGTGGAGAAGGCCGAGATCATCTGCACCTGCCACCACGCGCGCTTCGCCGCCGCCGACGGGGCCGTGCTCCACGGGCCGGCCACCACCGGGCTGACCGCGGCCGTCGCCACGCTGGAGGGCGACACCGTCAAGGTGAGCCAGGCCTGACACACCGGAGTAGGTTGGGGCTGTACCCGTCGCAGCCGACGGAATCCCGAACGACAGTCTGCTGAGGAGCAACCCATGACCCCGTCCCGTCGCGATGTTCTCAAGACCGCTGGCCTGGCCGCCGGTGCCGCAGCCGGAGCGGGTGCGCTGTCCGGATGCTCCAAGCCCGAGGAGGTCAAGGCCGGACCGACGTCGGTGAAGGCCGCCGAGGTTCCCGTCGGCAGCGCCAAGATCATCGAGGACTCCAACTTCGTGGTCAGCCAGCCGACGGCCGGCGAGTACAAGGCCTTCACCCGGCTCTGCCCGCATGCCGGCTGCAAGGTCTCGCAGGTGGAGAAGGCCGAGATCGTCTGCACCTGCCACAACTCGCGCTTCTCCGCCGCCGACGGCTCCCGGCTGAGCGGCCCCGCCGCCGCGGGTCTGGGCAAGGCGACCGCCAAGCTGGAGGGCGACACCGTCAACGTCAGCGCCTGACCTCAGGCCCGCATCGGCTGGGGGCCTCGACAGGCTCGGCCATCGTGGGCACCCCAGCGCCCAGGGGGCGCCCTACTTCTTGGCGACCCGCTTCCGGGCGGTCTTCTTGGCCGTCGCCTTCTTCGCCGTCTTCTTCTTGGCGACGGGTGCTTCCACCAGCGCCTCGGTGACCTCCCCCACCGGCACCTCGCGACCCTTGAGGATCGGCGCCAGGAACTGGCCGGTGTAGCTCTCGGCAACGGCGGCGATCTGCTCCGGGGTGCCCTCAGCCACCACCATGCCGCCGCCGGAGCCGCCCTCCGGCCCCATGTCGATCACATGGTCGGCGGTCTTGATCACGTCCAGGTTGTGCTCGATCACCACGACGCTGTTGCCCTGCTCCACCAACCGGTCGAGCACCCCCAGCAGCTTGCGGATGTCCTCGAAGTGCAGGCCCGTGGTGGGCTCGTCCAGCACATACATGGTGCGGCCGGTGGAGCGTCGCTGCAGCTCGGTGGCCAGCTTCACCCGCTGCGCCTCACCACCGGAAAGGGTGGTGGCCGGCTGACCCAGCCGGACATAGCCCAGCCCCACCTCCACCAGCGTGGTCAGGTGCCGGGAGATGCTGCCGATGGCGCTGAAGAAGTCCGCGGCCTCCTCGATCGGCATGTCCAGCACCTCGGCGACGGTCTTGCCCTTGTAGTGCACCTCCAGCGTTTCCCGGTTGTAGCGGGCGCCATGGCAGACCTCGCAGGGCACGTACACGTCGGGCAGGAAGTTCATCTCGATCTTGATCGTGCCGTCGCCCAGGCAGTGCTCACAACGCCCACCCTTGATGTTGAAGCTGAAGCGGCCGGGCTGGTAGCCGCGGACCTTCGCCTCCGGCGTCGACGCGAACAGGGTGCGCACCTTGTCGAAGACGCCGGTGTAGGTGGCCGGGTTGGAGCGCGGGGTACGGCCGATCGGCGACTGGTCGACGTGGATGATCTTGTCGATCTGGTCGATGCCGGTGATGGAGCGGTGCTTGCCGGGCACGGCCTTGGCCTTGTAGAGCCGCTGGGCGAGCGCGGTGTACAGGATGCCGTTGACCAGCGAAGACTTGCCGGAGCCGGAGACACCGGTGACCGCGACGAACTGCCCCAGCGGGAAGGAGACGTCCACCTCCCGCAAGTTGTTCTGCCGGGCGCCGTGCACGGTGATCGCCCGGCCGGTGGCGGGGCGGCGGACCGCGGGCAGCGGGATGGAGCGCCGGCCGGACAGGTAGGCGCCGGTGATCGACTGTTCGCTGGCCAGCAGTTCGCTGACCGGGCCGGAGACCACCACGTGCCCGCCGCGCTCACCGGCGCCGGGGCCGACGTCGACGGTCCAGTCGGCCACCCGGATGGTGTCCTCGTCGTGCTCCACCACGATCAGGGTGTTGCCCAGGTCACGCAGCCGCTTCAGGGTCTCGATCAGCCGCTGGTTGTCACGCTGGTGCAGGCCGATCGATGGTTCGTCCAGGACGTAGAGCACGCCCACCAGGCCGGAGCCGATCTGGGTGGCCAGCCGGATCCGCTGCGCCTCGCCACCAGACAGGGTGCCGGCGGCGCGGGAGAGGGTGAGGTATTCCAGCCCGACGTCCAGCAGGAAGCGCAACCGCTCGTTGATCTCCTTGACCAGTCGCTCGGCGATCTGCGCCTCCCGGTCGGTCATCTGCAGCGCGGCCAGGAAGTCGGCCACCTCCCGGATCGACAGGTCAGACAGTTCCGCGATGTTGCGGCCGCCCACCGTGACCGCCAGCGACGTCGGCTTGAGCCGCGCCCCGTGGCAGGTGGGGCAGGGCACCTCGCGCAGGTAGCCGCCCCAGCGGTCCCGCGCGGAGTCGGTCTCGGCCTCGTCGAAGCGGCGCCGGACATAGCGCAGCACGCCCTCGTAGTTCTGGGTGAAGGTGCGGGTGCGGCCGAAGCGGTTGCGGTAGCTGACGTAGACCGGATCACCGGCGCCATTCAACAAGACCACCCGGGCCGCCTCGGGCAGCTCCTCCCACGGGGTCTTGACGCTGAAGCCATGCTGCTTGGCCAGCGACTCGAAGACGTGCTCGTAGTGGGCGGCGACGTGCGCATTGGCCCACGGTGCGATCGCCCCGTCCGCCAGGGACTTGCCCCGGTCCGGCACCACCAGATCCGGATCCACCTCGTGCGTCGTCCCCAGGCCGGTGCAGGCCGGGCAGGCGCCCCACGGCCCGTTGAAGGAGAACTGCCGCGGCTCCAGCTCCTCGATCGAGATGTCGTGTTCGTTGGGGCAGGCCATCTTCTCCGAATAGCGGCGCTCCCGCTTCGGATCCTTGGCGTCCAGGTCGACGAAGTCGACCCCCACCACGCCTTGGGCCAAGCGCAACGCGGTCTCGATCGAGTCGGTGATCCGCCGCTTGGCGGACTCCTTGACCGCCACCCGATCCACCACCACGTCGATGTCGTGCTTGCGCTGCTTGTCCAGCGTCGGCGGATCGGTCAGCTGGTGCACCTCGCCATCCACCCGGACGCGGCTGTATCCGTCGGCCGACAGCTGGCGGAAGAGATCCACGTGCTCGCCCTTGCGCCCGCGCACCACCGGCGCCAGCACCTGGAAGCGGGTGCCCTCATCCAGCGACATCAGCCGGTCGACGATCTGCTGCGGGGTCTGCCGGCTGATCGGCTCGCCACACTGCGGGCAGTGCGGATGGCCGATCCGGGCGAACATCAGACGCAGGTAGTCGTAGACCTCGGTGATGGTGCCCACCGTGGAGCGCGGATTGCGGCTGGTGGACTTCTGGTCGATCGACACCGCCGGGGACAGACCCTCGATGAAGTCGACGTCGGGCTTGTCCATCTGGCCCAGGAACATCCGCGCATAGGCGCTCAGCGACTCCACATAGCGACGCTGCCCCTCGGCAAAGATGGTGTCGAAGGCCAGCGACGACTTTCCGGAGCCGGACAGGCCGGTGAACACGATCAGCGCATCCCGCGGAAGGTCCAGCGAGACATTGCGCAGGTTGTGCTCTCGGGCACCTCGGACGACAAGACGATCATTCACGTCGTCCAGAGTAGAACGCGCCTCCGACAGTTTTTGCCGACCTCCTTCCGGCAAGGCCCCAGAAGTGGTGGCTTTGGCCTGCCGGGTTGGTTAGGTTTGAGCCATGATGCCCGACCCTGCGGCACCGGCGGAAATGCCGGTCAGCGCGACGATGCCCACCCTGCGTCGCCGCAAGCTGGAAGCGACGCAGGCGCTGCTGGGTGACACCATCCGGATTGATGACGACGAGTGGCAGCAGCCCAGCCGACTCGCCGGCTGGACCCGGGCACATGTGGCAACCCACCTGGCGCGCAACGCCGACGCCCTGCGGCGGGTGGTCAACGGCTTCCTCACCCATCAGCCGAAGCACCTGTACGCCAGCCCCAGGCAACGTCGGCGAGACCTGGAGCTCGGCTCCCAGCGGGCGCCGCTGGATCTGCAGATCGATCTGGACACCTCCGCCGGCCGGCTCAACGAGGCCTTCAACTACCTGGCCGAATCCGGCGCAACGGATCTGGTGGAGCTCTCCCCCGGATTCCGGATGCCGATCCACCACCTGGTGCTGGCACGCCTGAATGAGGTGGTGCTGCACAGGATCGATCTGGACCACGGCTTCACTTCCGCCGACATCGACCCGGACATCGCGCGCTGGTTGCTGGAGTGGAACTGTCTGCGGGTGGGCGAACGCCCCGACTTCCCCGCGATGCACCTGATGAGCAGCTCCGGTTTCCAGGGGGTGATCGGACGCCCCGATCGAGAGCCCCAGATCGTTCAGGGCACCGACGCCGGCCTGGTCGGTTGGCTGACCGGCCGAGCATCAGCCGACGCCCTCGGAGGCGCCGAGGGCCTGACCTTCCCGGAGTTGTGATGACCCAGATCAAGACGATTGCCCTTGCCGACGACCTGAGCCTGTCCACCATGGTGGTGGGTTCGATGGGCAACAACGCCTACCTGCTGCGCGACGACCAGGGCCGGGCGCTGCTGGTGGATGCCGCCGCGGAGCCCGAACTGCTGCGCGAGCTGATCGGCGACGCCACGGTGGAGACCATCCTGACCACCCATCGCCACCACGACCACATCGGTGCGCTGACCGAGCTGGCCGCCACCACCGGGGCGCGCACCGTCTGCGGGGTGCCGGATGCCGACGCGATCCACGCCGCCACCGGGGTGCGCTGCGAACCACTCTGGACCGGCGACGAGGTGACGCTGGGCCGCCACCGCTTCGGGATCATCGGCCTGGTGGGCCACACCCCCGGCTCGATCACCGTCGTCGTCCGCCCCGAGGGTGCCCCCGTGCAGCTGCTGACCGGTGACTCGCTCTTCCCCGGTGGCGTCGGCAAGACCGGCTCCCCGGCCGACTTCACCAGCCTGCTGGACGGCGTCGTCAGCCAGCTTTTCGACGTCTTCGACGACGACGCGGTGGTCTGGCCCGGCCACGGTGACCCGACGACGCTGGGCGCCGAGCGCCCGCATCTGCCGGAGTGGCACGAGCGCGGCTGGTAGCCGGAAATCAGGTTGAGGCAAGCCGGGCAATCAATCTAGGCTCACATCCTCAGACGTGAAGGAGGTGCCCGTGACCGGCAGCCGCCGCGTACTCCGCTAAGAGGGGACGACGCCGCAGCCGGTGAGCCCAGACCCACACCTACCGGTGGCACGTGCCCAAAGCGCGTGACAGTGGCCAGGACAGATCTCAAACCTGGTCGAGGTCCGGATCCCCATCTGGGGTGAAGCAGGAACCGGAAGTAATCGCCTCATGGCGGTGAATCGAGTCACTGACTGGGCAAGCCCGGATCCCGCGTTCGCGGGAAGAAGAACGGAACCCTCCGCATCCGCAGTCGTATTCCTTCGACGCGGAAAGCGGAGCCTTGTCTCGCGACCAACAGAACACATCCTTCACGTGCGTCCATTGCGGAGCGCACGTCCCCGCCCTGTCCAATGGCAGTTTCCGGAATCACTGCCACGCATGCCTCTGGTCGGTGCACCTTGATGTCACCCCGGGGGACCGCGCCAGCGATTGTCGCGGCTCCATGGAGCCTGTATTGATAACTCAACCTCGTGGCAAGAAGTTGGCCGTCGTCCACCAATGCACTCGGTGCGGCCACCGGCAGACCAACAAGCTGGCCTTGGACGACGTGACGCCTGACTCAATCGACGCCATGAGCGCCCTTCAGATGAAGACCCTCACCCGGCGTTGGTGAGCACCATCGGGGAAGAGTGGCCCAAGCGTCACACTTCCCCGATGGCGTCGGCAAGACCGGTTCCCCGGAAGACTTCACCAGCCTCCTGGACGGCGTCGTCAGCCAGCTCTTCGACGTCTTCGCCGACGACGCGGTGGTCTGGCCCGGCCACGGTGACCCGACGACGCTCGGCGCCGAGCGCCCGCGGCACCGGTCCATCGGGAGGGGAAGCACTCCGTTCTCTGCACCAGTGAGGTACCGGGAGCCATCACTGAGCTACATCCATTGGCCGACGGGCTACCTCGGCGAGGCAAGTTTGTTGTGTTGCAATTATCCAGCATCAAACACAACAACCCTAGGCACTTCTGATGCCTCGTGGTCGCCCCGGGCGGCTGCGAGCCCAGAAGTCTGGCAGCGGGCGCTGGCTCAGCTCCCGTAAGTGGGTCGACGAGTACTTGGAGTCGAAGTACCAGAGATAGATGGGAACGAGAACTCGTCGTCAATCCCACCAGATGGCCGTCAATCCCAGTGTTCTGGAGCGCGCAGACCACCGGGAAGTTGGGTGCGGCGGTTTCCCTTGGCGGCGGACACCTGCTGCTGGGTGAGGAAGATCGCGCCGCTGAGATCCGCGTCAGACAGGTCGGCGTCGCGGAGGTCAGCGCCAAGCAGGTCCGTGCGGTCGAGGGTGGCGCCGCGCAGGTTGGCCGCCAGCAGCAGCGCACTGCGCAGGCTGTACCCGCTGAGGTCCTTGCCGTGCAGATCAGCACCGAAGAGCTGGGCACGGGGCTTGAACCGTTTGGAGCGGGGCGCCGGGCTGCGGTGCTGCTCGCTGACCGCCGCCAGCACTGGGCCGACGCGTCCGCGCAGCACGGCAACGTCCACGGCGGCCAGCTGGGTCGCGTCACCAGCCACGGCCCCCTGCAGCTGAACCAAGAGGTCCGTAATGACTTCCAGAAGCTCGCCGTGAGCCAACTCATGTGCCTCGGTCAGCAGGCGCAGCATCTCCATCAGGTGTCGCATCACGCCAAAGGCGTCGAAGATCACCTGGGCAGTGGCATGTTCCTGTCGCCAGGCGGCGTTGCCACCGAACGTGACCTGCGTGACCTGCTGCCCGGCACCGAAACAATCAAAGACGGTACAAGCGGGCCACCCGTCGTCGCGCAGCCGCTCGTGAATTTCGCACATGTTGTCCGGGCGTAGGTGGTGGCAAGGGCTTCCGGCCGGGGCATCGGCGCCGAAGCCGCCACTCCTGGATCGCGAGAGCGCTACGCAGCACAGCCCGGCGCACTGCCCGCAGTCACCGACGAAGTCCATCCCCAACCCTCATCTCTCAGTCGGACCTACCCTACGGGCCAGCCCCCAGGACCGCCCCGAAACACCCTGCAGGCTCCCGGAATCCAGCGGTGATTGGGGCATCCCCGGGAAACGTGTGACAATTGTCTCCGGAGGGGAGTACTCCCCAATCAGCAGAGTCGTCATCACGATGCCCGAAGACCTGGCGTCCGGCCTGCGGCCACCAGCGTGGCGGAAGAGACCTCCAGCGCTCCCTGCACCTCTTTGAAAGGTCCTGGATGAACATCCACCTCTACACCTGGCTGATCACCATCGGCATCATGTCAGCAGTACTCCTGTTCGACATCTTCGTGATTGGTCGCAAGCCGCACGAACCGTCAATGAAGGAGTGCAGCATCTTCGTCGGCGTCTTCGTCGGCCTGGCCATCCTGTTCGGTATCGGCGTCACCTACTTCTCCGGGGCCCAGTATGGCAAGGAGTTCTTCGCCGGCTGGTTGACCGAGTACAGCCTGAGCCTGGACAACCTGTTCATCTTCATCATCATCATGGCCAAGATGAAGGTCCCCCGACACCTGCAGCAGTATGCGCTGCTGGTGGGCATCATCCTGGCGCTGGTCTTCCGCGGCATCTTCATCGCGCTGGGCAAGAGCATGATCGAGGCCGCAGCCTGGGTCTTCTTCATCTTCGGCGCCTACCTGCTCTACACCGCCCTTGATCTGGTCAAGGACTACTTCGAGAAGGACCACGACGACGAGGCCACGGAGAACATGCTGATCCGCTGGGTCAAGCGCACCCTGCCCTTTGTCGATGACTGGCAGGGCACCAAGAGCATCGTCAGGATCGACGGCAAGCGCCTGTTCACCCCGATGTTCCTGGTGATCGTCGCTCTGGGCTCCACCGACATCCTGTTCGCCCTGGACTCGATCCCGGCCATCTACGGCCTGACCCAGGAGCCCTACCTGGTCTTCACCGCCAATGTCTTCGCGTTGATGGGTCTGCGCCAGCTCTACTTCCTGATCGGTGGCCTGCTGACCAAGCTGGTCTACCTGCCGATCGGCCTGTCGGTGATCCTCGGCTTCATCGGTGTGAAGCTGGTACTGCACGCCGCGCACCACTACCACCTGGTCGGCGGGTGGGCCGAGCTGGGCATCGAGCTCAGCCTGGGCGTGATCGTCGCCACGCTGGCGATCACCACCATCGCCAGCCTGGTCAAGACTCGGGGCATGACCGACGAGGAACTCGAGGCCATGCACTGAGTCTGCTGCCCGCTGCTCTACTGCACGTACCGGTGCCCCGCCGGCCATCATCCGATGGCTGTCGGGGCACCGTCCATTTCCGCACAGCCTCTTGCATCACTGCTGCATCACCTATGATGTGACCATGAGGACCACCGTGGATCTCCCCGCCGCAGCACACGACCGGGTGTGCGCGCTGGCCGCCGCCAGCGGCCGTTCGATCAGCGCCACGCTCTCGGAACTCACTCTTCGCGGCCTGGCGACCCTGGACGAGCCGGTCCGTGTCCAGACGGACCCCGTGAGCAGGCTCCCAGTGATCTCCATCGGACGACGAGTCACGGCAGCCGAGGTGTCGGACTTCCTGGACCAGGAATGACAACCGTCCTGCTGGATGCCAACATCCTGATCGCACTGACCGTGCGGGAGCACGACCACCATGAACGGTCAGCCGCCTGGCTCTCCTCCGTGCCGTCCTATGCCGTGTGCCCCATCGTGGAGGGTGCCCTGGTTCGCTACCTGCTGCGCCTGGGCGAATCCACTGGCACCATCAGCACCGTCCTGGCAGGCATCGCGGCCGACCCGCGCCACCACTTCTGGGAGGACAACCTGTCCTATTCCCAGCTGGATCTGGGCAGGCTGCGTGGTCATCGACAGGCCACCGACGCCTACCTGGTGGCCCTGGCCCGGCATCGGGGAGCTCGGCTGGCCACCCTGGACGAAGGACTGGCTGCCATGTGGCAGCCCGATGCGGTACTGATCCCCTGATGGCGCACTGTCCCTTCCGGGCTCGGCCTACTTGGTGGCCTCGATCATGCTGCGCAATTCCTTCTTCAGGTCCCCGATCTCATCGCGCAACCGCGCCGCCAGCTCGAACTGCAATTCCTTGGCCGCGGTGTGCATCTGCTCGGTGAGTTCCTCCACCAGGTCGGCCAGCTCCGTGACCGCCATGTTCGACGTGTCCAGCGCCCGCTTCTCCCCCAGTTGCGGCACCGGTTGGCTCAGCTTGCGCCCCTTCGGATTGGCCTTGTTCACCAACTCGGCGGTGTCGGCATCCTCCCGGGCCAGCATGTCGGTGATGTCGGCGATCTTCTTGCGCAGCGGCTGCGGATCGATTCCGTGCTCGCTGTTGTAGGCGATCTGCTTGGCCCGGCGACGATTGGTCTCGTCGATTGCCCGCTCCATGCTGGGCGTGATCTTGTCCGCATACATGTGCACCTGGCCGGCCACATTGCGCGCCGCGCGGCCGATGGTCTGGATCAGCGACCGGTCAGAGCGCAGGAAGCCCTCCTTGTCGGCGTCGAGGATGGCCACCAGGGAGACCTCCGGCAGGTCCAGGCCCTCGCGCAGCAGGTTGATGCCCACAAGCACGTCGTACTCGCCCATCCGCAGCTCGCGCAGCAGCTCCACCCGTCGCAGGGTGTCCACCTCGGAGTGCAGGTAGCGGGTGCGGACCCCGTTCTCCATCAGGTAGTCGGTGAGGTCCTCCGCCATCTTCTTGGTGAGCGTGGTCACCAGGATCCGCTCATTCCTGGCGGTACGCAGCTTGATCTCGCCCATCAGGTCGTCGATCTGGCCCTTGGTGGGCTTGACGATGATCTCCGGATCCACCAGGCCGGTGGGGCGGATGATCTGCTCGACGAAGCCGTCGGAGCGGGCCAGCTCATAATTGCCCGGGGTGGCCGATAGGTAGACCGTCTGCCCGATCCGTTCGACGAATTCCTCGAAGCGCAGCGGCCGGTTGTCCAGCGCGCTGGGCAACCGGAAGCCGTGGTCCACCAGGGTGCGCTTGCGGCTGGCGTCGCCCTCGTACATGCCGCCGATCTGGGGAATGGTGACGTGCGACTCGTCCACCACCAGCAGGAAGTCCGAAGGGAAGAAGTCCAGCAGGGTGTGGGCGGGCTCGCCGGCCTGCCTGCCGTCCATGTGCCGGGAGTAGTTCTCGATGCCGGAGCAGGTGCCGATCTGGCGCATCATCTCGATGTCATAGCTGGTGCGCATCCGCAGGCGCTGTTCCTCCAGCAGCTTGTTCTGCTGGTGCAGCTCGGCCAGGCGCTCCTCGAGCTCCACCTCGATGCTGGCGATGGCGCGTTCCATCCGCTCCGGTCCGGCCACGTAGTGGGTGGCGGGGAAGATGTACATCTCCTGATCCGTGGTCAGCACCTCCCCAGTCAGCGGGTGCATGGTGGAGAGCGCCTCGATCTCGTCGCCGAAGAATTCGATCCGGACGGCATTCTCCTCATACATCGGGAAGACCTCCAGGGTGTCTCCCCGAACCCGGAAGGTGCCGCGGGTGCCGGCCAGGTCATTGCGGGCGTACTGGATCTCCACCAGCCGGCGCAGCAGCGCTTCGCGCTCGTACTCCTCGCCCACCTTGAGCCGCACCATCCGGTCGACGTACTCCTCGGGCGTGCCCAGGCCGTAGATGGCGCTGACGGTGGCCACCACGATCACGTCGCGACGGGTCAGCAGCGATGCGGTGGTGGAGTGCCGCAGCCGCTCCACCTCCTCGTTCAGCGACGAGTCTTTCTCGATGTAGGTGTCCGTCTGCGGCACATAGGCCTCGGGCTGGTAGTAGTCGTAGTAGCTGACGAAGTACTCCACCGCATTGTCCGGGAAGAACTGCCGCAGCTCGTTGGCATACTGCGCCGCCAGGGTCTTGTTGGGCTGCATCACCAGCACCGGCCGTTGCAGCCGCTCGGTCAACCAGCCGATGGTGGCCGTCTTGCCGGTGCCAGTGGCACCCAGCAGCACCACATCCTGCTCCCCGGCCCGGATGCGTCGCTCCAAGTCCTCGATGGCGGCCGGCTGGTCACCCGACGGCTCGAAGCCGGCCTGCATCGTGAACGGGGCAACCACCCGCTGGATCTCGTCGACTGCTCGCATGTCTTGAAGGCTACAAGGAGCCTCCGACAGAAAATGCGGGACGCCGCCCCATCGGCTGCGGTGGGGCGGCGTCGGGAGGCAATCAGTTGCAGGGTGAGGTGGGCATGTTCTGGCGCAGGTACTTGGAGGAGATCCAGCGGCCATCGCCCAGGTAGTACCACTGCGGGCTGTTCTTCTGCTGGGAGGGGACGGCGCAGATCGCGGTGATCGTGCTGCCCTTGCGCACGGTGCGCACCTGCGCGGCGGCGGTCAGCGGCGCCTTGCGGACGGGAATGTTGACCAGGGCCTTCACGGCCACCTTGTTGCCGGTGCACCACCGCGGGGTCTTGCCAACAGTGCGCACGTAGCGGGCGGAGACGAAGCCCACGTCCTGGACGGGAACCTTGTACCAGATGTCATTGCCGCGTACGGACTCACCGCGCACCTTGCACACCAGCATGATCTTCTCCTTGCCGAAGTAGCCGTCCTTGGCGGCACGCAGGGAGGGGGCGGTGCGCACGGTCAGGGTGTTGGAGGTCACCTGGCCGTAGTACATGGGTGCCGCCTCGGCCGGTGCCACAGCGGTCAGCAGGCTGCTGCCCAGGGCGAGAGTGGCGGCTGTTGCGAGGGTGCGGGTGGTTCGGGTGGTGCGCATGGCTGAACTCCTCGGTGAGGTTCGGGCGCGCCCTTTGCGCGTCTCCATCCTCACTACGCAGGAGGATCTCCTGCGGGTTGCAGCCACCACCTGAGAATCTGTTACCAAACCGCTGAGCAGTGCTCAGCAGCCGCAGCCGTCGCCCTGCTGCCCCCTGCGCTTGAGCAGCTCGTGCCAGACGGCGTGGGTGCGCTCGGCCAGCTCTTCCAGGCCCGCGTCATTGCGGATCACGAAGTCGGCGATGCTCAGCCTCTCGGCCCGGGTGGCCTGGGCGTCGATCCGGGCCTGCGCCTGCTCCGCGGTGAAACCATTGCGGGCCATCAGCCGTTCCCGCTGCAGGTTCTCGTCGGCATCCACCACGATGACGGCGTCGAAGAGCTTCGCCTGACCGGTCTCGGCCAGCAGCGGGATCATGTGCACGACAATGGCATACGGATCCTCCACCAGATCCTCGATCGAGCGGGCCGCGGCCCGTACCCGGGGGTGGATGATCGCGTTGAGCTCGGCCCGGGCCTGGCCGTCGTCGAAGATGACCTGTCCCAGGGCGGGACGGTCCAGGCTGCCGTCGGGCAGCAGCACGTCGTCGCCGAAGCGCTCGACGACGGCGGCCAGCCCGGAACTGCCCGGCACCACCACATCGCGCGCCAGCTGGTCGGCATCGATCACCAACGCCCCCAGCCGCTGCAGCTCGGCGCCCACGGCCGATTTCCCCGACGCGATCCCGCCGGTGAGTCCCACACGAATCATGCGCCGAGCCTATCCGGGATCCCCGGTGGCCCTCAGCCAGGCCAGCACGGCGCGGACCCGACGATTGTCCTGCCCCGGCGGCAGGCCCAGCTTGGCGAAGATGTTGGCGACGTGCTTGCCGACGGCGGCCACCGACAGGTGGAGCCGCTCACAGATCTGCTGGTTGGACAGGCCCTCGGCCATCAGCTCCAGCAGACCGAGGGGCACCAGCAAGGGCGCTTGGGCGCCGGTCGGTTGTCACAGGCCGAAGTCGTAGACGGCGCCGGCCGGGGCGATCCACACCACCAGCGGCGCCGCCAAAAGACCAAGCCCCAAGCCACCCAGCGCCGTCAACAGGCAGAAGGCCGCCAGATGGCCGGCCAGGCTGACCCCCAGCAGCACCAAGGGCCGCAACCCCCGGCCCGGCGGCTCCACCGGCAGATCCGCCCCCGCGTGCCGGGTACGTCGCCACTCCAGGCCGCCCGACCAGCGGGCCCACCAGGGCAGCCCCAACACGGCGAAGCCGCTGGCCACCACCCAGGGGATGAACAACAGGCCGGAGAGCAGCTCGAAGTGCGCCAACCGCACCCGGCCGCCCCACCCCGCAGGTTGCTCCATCGCCATGGCGTCCAGCCTAGTCAGCGACCCGTCCCGACGACAGGGAGCTGCCCCCACCAGCTGAGGGTGGGGCTGGCCCCACCATGTTGGAGGGTCAGGCCCAGTGACCCGAGGCGCCGCAGACGATGTGCTGGAGCCATGAACACGACAGCTTCGATTGTGGCCGCCGGGCTGAGTCGGCACTATCCGATCCCCGGCCGCCCCAAGGACCGGGTCCAGGCGTTGCTGGCGGTGGATCTGGCCTTGGAGGCCGGTAGCTTCACCGCGGTGATGGGCGCCTCCGGCTCCGGCAAGTCCACCCTGCTGCACTGCATTGCCGGGCTGGACCAGCCGTCCGCGGGCCAGGTTCACCTGCTGGGCCAGCCCACCACGACGCTCTCCAGGAAGCGGCTGGCCGCCTTCCGCGCCGCGCACGTCGGCTTCGTCTTCCAGGAGTACAACCTGATCTCGGCGCTCACGGCCGCGCAGAATGTGGCGTTGCCCGCCGAACTGGGGTGCAGGCCGTCACCGGAAATGTGGTGGGCTTCACCCTGCTGGCCGGCGCCGCGGTGGTGGCCAGCACCGCCGGGCTGGTGGTGCGCTGCCGGGCCCGGGAACACGCGCTGTGGAAGGCGGTGGGCCGATCCCCGGCGTCGCGTGGCGGGTGGCCGGCCGCACCGCACGGCTGCGGGCCGCCACCACGACGACGATGACCTTCCCCTTCGCCCTGGCCATGTCCGTGGTGGGGGTCTGCTACGGGACGGGAAACCTGGTCAGCAGAGAGGTGGATGTTGCGGAGATCACCGTCGCCTTCGGCCTGGTCTTCCTGGTCTGCTGGGTGGGTGGGGTGGCCAATATCGCCATGCTGGGCCGGGAACGCTCGCGGGATGGTGCGCTGTTGGCCTCGACGGGCGCCCGGCCCGGTCAGGTCTCCGCGGTGGTGCTGCTCGAAGGGGTGTTGCACGCTGCATCGTCCTGGCTCTTCGCCGCCACCCTCACCGTGATCGGCCTGGTGGTCACCGGGGCGGGCGCCGGTCTGCCCCCGTGGACGGCCGTCGGCCGCGGGCCGTGACTGCTGCTGGGCGCGATGGGTCTGGTGACCCTGGCCACCACCGTGCTGTCGGTCGTCGTCCCGGCCATTGCCGAGGGACGACGACCGACGATGGAGCGGCTACGAGTGGTGGGCTGAGACGGTCAGCAGGCTGAAGTCGCGCCGTTCGGCGAAGGAGTCGGCGGCGCGGCACCACAGCTCCATCATCCGCTCGCCGCCATGGCCTTCGGATTCGACGATGTGCAGTTGGGCCTCGGGCAACTGTTCCTTGATCGCCCAGGGGGTGCTGACCGGGCCGGAGACGTCGCGACGGCCGTGGATCATGCAGATCGGCAGGCCGGCGAGCCGTCCCAGGTGCGGCAGCAGCCCGCCATCGGGCACCCAGGCCGGATCGAGCGCGGCGTGGTGACTCCAGTAGTGGCTTACCAGGCGGGTGAAGCCGATCTGCTCGGCCACCGGCTTCTCGCACAGCCCGACGGGACGCAGCTGGTCGGCGGGCAGACCGATCTGGATGTGGGTCTGCTCCCAGCTCATCCAGGCCACCGCCAGCTCGATCAGGACCGTCGGATCCGGTGAGTCCAGAGCATCCGCCAACGCCGTCACCAACCGGCCCTGGCCCGGACGCCAGCCGGTGTGGCTCGTGACGATGTTGGCCAACCGCTCCCAGGCCTCGGGGTAGAGCATGCCGACGCCCTCGCTGATCCAGTCCACCTCGGCCGGGCTGGTGGTGGTGACCGCCACCAGCACCAGCCCCAGTACGCGGTCGGGCTGGGCCAGGGCGTGGTGCAGGGCCAGGGTGCTGCCCCAGGAGACGCCGCAGACCAGCCAGCGGTCGATGCCCAGGTGGCTGCGCAGGGCCTCGATGTCGGCCAGCAGGTGTGCGGTGGTGTTGGTCTGCGGATCGTGCTCGTCGGAGGCGGCATGGGGGGTGCTGCGTCCGGCGCCGCGCTGCTGCAGGCCGATGACAAGGTATTTGTCGGGGTCAAAGTGTCGTCGATAGCCGGGCTTGAGGGTGCCGCCGGGGCCACCATGGAGGTAGAGGACGGGGATGCCGGAAGGGTTGCCAGAGCTTTCCCAGTACACCTGGTGGCCGTGACTGACCTGCAGCATCCCGTGATCGTGGGGGGAGATCGGGGGATACACAGCACAGACATTAGCCGCCCCGGACTCGTTCAGCGATCAGCCCTGGGCTCCTTCAGCGGGGCGGCAGGAATGGCACGAGGCCCCGAGCATCAGCTCGGGGCCTCGTGTTCCTGCTCAGGGTGCGTGTCAGGCGTTGCCCGACAGCTTGTCGCGCAGGGCCTGCAGGGCCTCGTCGGAGGCCAGCGAACCCTCGGGCTCGACGTCGACCGGGGCCGACGAGGAGTAGGACGCGGCGCTGGTGGTCTCGACGGCGGCGTTCTTGTCGGCCTGCTCGGCCTCCTCGGCCTGCTTCTTGAGCGCCATCCAACGGGCCTGGGCCTCGGCGTACTGGGCCTCCCAGGCGCGCTGCTGCTCCTCGAAGCCCGGCTTCCACTCGTTGGTCTCCGGATCGAAGCCCTCGGGGTAGATGTAGTTGCCGTTCTCGTCGTAGCTGGCGGTCATGCCGTACAGCGACGGGTCGAAGTCGTCAGCGGCGATGTCGACACCCTCGTTGGCCTGCTTCAGCGAGAGGCTGATCCGGCGACGCTCGAGGTCGATGTCGATGATCTTGACCATGACCTCGTCGTTGACGGTGACAACCTGCTCCGGGATCTCCACGTGGCGCTCGGCCAGCTCGGAGACGTGCACCAGACCCTCGATGCCCTCCTCGACACGCACGAAGGCGCCGAAGGGAACCAGCTTGGTGACCTTGCCGGGCACGATCTGGCCGATCTGGTGCATCCGGGCGAAGGTCTGCCACGGATCTTCCTGGGTGGCCTTCAGCGACAGGGAGACGCGCTCGCGGTCCATGTCGACGTCCAGCACCTCGACGGTGACGGGCATGCCGACCTCGACGACCTCGCTCGGGTGGTCGATGTGCTTCCAGGACAGCTCGGAGACGTGCACCAGGCCGTCGACGCCACCCAGATCCACGAAGGCACCGAAGTTGACGATGGAGGACACGACGCCCTTGCGGACCTGGCCCTTCTGCAGCTGGGTGAGGAAGTTCTGGCGAACCTCGCTCTGGGTCTGCTCCAGCCACGCACGACGCGACAGCACGACGTTGTTGCGGTTCTTGTCCAGCTCGATGATCTTGGCCTCGAGCTCCTGGCCGACATAGGGCTGCAGGTCGCGGACGCGACGCATCTCCACCAGGGAGGCGGGCAGGAAGCCACGCAGGCCGATGTCGACGATCAGGCCGCCCTTGACGACCTCGATGACGGAGCCGGTGACGACGCCGTCCTCTTCCTTGATCTTCTCGATGGTGCCCCAGGCGCGCTCGTACTGTGCGCGCTTCTTGGACAGGATCAGGCGGCCTTCCTTGTCCTCCTTGGTCTGGACCAGGGCCTCGATCTCATCGCCGACGCTGACGACCTCGAAGGGGTCGACGTCGTGCTTGATGGAGAGTTCCTTGGAGGGGATGACGCCTTCGGTCTTGTAGCCGATGTCGAGGAGAACCTCGTCACGGTCGACCTTGACGACGGTGCCGGTGACGATGTCGCCGTCGTTGAAGTACTTGATGGTGGCATCGATGGCGGCCATGAAGGCCTCGGGCGAACCGAAATCGTCGATGGCAACCTGAGGAGAGGCCTCAGTGGAGGAGGTCATGTAGTAGGACTCCGTAATGGATTTGTGTGTCGTGGGTACTCCGTGGCCCTCCGTCGGGCCAGGATCGGGCCGGAATTGCTTCCGGCGAATGAACACGACACGACGAGCACAGCCTGCTCCGTCCGAGGATGCGCAGACCACAGCGCCCCAACAGCCTATCTTTCGTCCTGCTGAAGGGTCAATCCGGGCCAGGCCGACGTCCCACGACTTCCCCCGGCGGCTGGATAGTCTCGACCAGACGGTTCGGGGCAACCGTCGATCACCCGACGGGGAGGGAACCCATCATGCAACGCTCTCGGCTCCTGGTGGCGGTGCTGGCGCTGGTCTTCGCGCTGCTGACCCTGATGCTCTGGTGGCGCTCCTTGGAACAGGACGTCGCGGTCCGGGCACCCACTGCCCCGTCCACCACCACGCCAGCGCCGGCTGAGCGCCCCAGCCGCGGGACCACCCCCACCCAGAACTCGGTGGCCACGTCCCCCACCACGACCAGTGCGTCGCCGACCACTGGTGCCCCCACGGCCAAGAACTCCGGGAGCGCCCCGGCGGCCACCCCGTCCACCGGTGCCAGCACGGGCACTGCCAGCGGCCCATTGCCGGACGGCTGCGCCACAGCGGCCAGCCCGATCGTCCCCACCCGGATCACCATGGGCGACGTCACCGCTGACTCCCCCGTGCTCAGTCTGGGGATGGCCGACGACGGCAGCGTCAAGACACCGCCCTTCGACCAGCCGCACAGCGTGGGCTGGTTCAACGGCGGCCCCCAGCCCGGATCGTCGCAGGGCAAGGTGGTGCTCACCGCGCACACCTTCCACAAGGGCGGCGCCCTGGGCAATGCCCTGCACGACAGCTCGTCCGGGCTGAAGCTGGGCGATCTGATCCGGGTCACCGACGCGTCGGGCAAGACGCTGTGCTACCGCTACACCAAGCAGGCCAAGCTGTGGGTGAAGGACTACGACCCCAGGTCCACAGCGGTCTATGACACCGCGGGCAGGCCGATGCTTGCCATCGTGATCTGCTGGGACTGGGATGCCGCCCGCAAGTTCTGGGATTCCCGGGTGGTCTACTACGCGGAGCCGCTGGCTGCCTGACCACCGGTCACCGGGGCGGCTCAGTGGGCGGCGTCATGCCAGCTGCGTCCGGTGCCGACGCTGACATCCAACGGCACGTCCAGATCCATCGCGTGGCCCATCTTGTCCCGCACCAGGGCCTCGACGGCCTCCCGCTCCCCCGGCGCCACCTCCAGCACCAGTTCGTCGTGCACCTGCAGCAGCATCCGGCTGGCCAGCCCTTGGGTGGTCAGGGCGGATTCGACGTCGAGCATCGCCACCTTGATCATGTCCGCGGCCGAGCCCTGGATCGGGGCGTTGAGCGCCATCCGCTCGGCCATCTCCCGGCGCTGCCGGTTGGATGAGTTCAGGTCGGGGAGGTAGCGGCGTCGGCCCAGCAGGGTCTCGGTGTAACCGGTCTTGCGGGCCTGGGCCACGACGCCCTGCAGGTAGTCCCGCACCCCGCCGAAGCTGGCAAAATAGTCCTCCATCAGGGACTTCGCATCGCTGACGGCAATCCCCAGCTGATTGCTCAGCCCAAAGGCGGACAGGCCATAGGCCAGGCCGTAGTTCATCGCCTTGATCTTGGCGCGTTGCTCCCCGGTCACCGCGTCGGCGGGTACGTCGAAGACCTTGGCGGCGGTGACGGAGTGGAAGTCCATGCCGCTGCGGAAGGCCTCGATCAGCTGCGCGTCGCCGGAGACGTGCGCCATGATCCGCATCTCGATCTGGGAGTAGTCGGCGGTCATCAGGCACTCGTTGCCCTTGCCGACGACGAAGGCCTCCCGGATCCGGCGGCCGGCCTCGGTGCGGATCGGGATGTTCTGCAGGTTGGGTTCGGTGGAGCTCAACCGGCCGGTGGCGGCGATGGTCTGCACATAGGTGGTGTGGATCCGTCCGTCGCTGGCGACGGACTTGAGCAGCCCGTCGACGGTCTGCCGCAGCCGGATCGCGTCGCGGTGCGCCAGCAGATGTTCCAGGAAGGGGTGCTCGGTCTTGGCGTAGAGACTTTCCAGGGCCTCGGCGTCGGTGGTGTACCCGCTCTTGGTCTTGCGGGTCTTGGGCATGTCCAGATCGTCGAAGAGCACCCCCTGCAACTGTTTGGGGGAGCCCAGGTTGATCTGCTTGCCGATGGTCTCGTAGGCGGACTGTTCGGCGTCCAGCACCTTGGCGTCGAAGTCGCTGCGCAATTCCTCCAGGTGGTCGACGTCGACGGCGATCCCGAGCCGCTCCATCCGGGCCAGGGTGCCCAGCAGGGGCAGCTCCACCTCGCCCAGCAGACTGGCGCCCCCATGGGAATCCAGCTCGGCCGTCAGCGCCTGCGCCAGGTCGATCACGGCCCGGGCCCGCACCATGGAGGCCTGAGCGGCCTCGTCGCTGCCGGAGTCATCGTCACCCAGCTCGAATAGTGACTCCTGCTCTACGGCGTCGGCGGCTTCGTCGGGCTCGCCGACGTCCACCCGCAACTCCCGCTTGAGGTGCCGCAGGGTGAGGTCGGCCAGGCCGTAGCTGCGCTGGTCGGGCTTGAGCAGGTAGGCCGCCAGCAGGGTGTCGCAGGTGACGCCCCGCAACTCCCAGCCGCGGGCCCAGCAGGCCAGCGTCGGGCCCTTGGCCTCATGGATGGCCTTGTGGGTGGCCTCGTCGGCGAGCCAAGCGGCCAGGGCGGCATCGTCACCGGGCAGCAGGTCCGCGGTGGCGAACCAGCAGGCCGCGCCGTCGTCGGCCGCCAGCGCCAGGGCGGTGATGTCCCCACTGCCGGCGGTCCACTTGCCGATCACGTCCATGCCGGTGACCTCGCCGTGGCCGTGCTCGGCCAGCCACCCGGCAAGCTCGCCGGGCCTGAGCACCTCCCCGGCCAGCTCGAAGCCGCCCTCGGCGGTGGCCTCGTCCTCCGGGAAGTACTCGATCAGCCGGTCCCGCAACACCCGGAACTCCAGCTGGTCGAACAGTTCGTGCACCGCCTCGCGGTTCCAGTCACGTCGCTCCAGTTCGCCGGGGCCGACGGGCAGCTCCAGATCCCGCACCAGGGCGTTGAGCTGCCGGTTGCGCTGGACGTCGGCCAGGTGGTCACGGAAGCTCTGGCCCGCCTTGCCGGGCACCTGGTCGGCGCGTCGGACCAGGTTCTCCAGACCCTCGTACTGGCCGAGCCACTTGGCGGCGGTCTTGGGGCCGACGCCGGGCACGCCGGGCAGGTTGTCGCTGGTCTCCCCCACCAGCGCCGCCAGTTCGGGGTAGACGGCCGGCGCGACCAGGTACTTCTCCTCCACCGCGGACGGGGTCATCCGCGCCAGGTCGCTGACGCCCTTCTTGGGGTAGAGCACCGTGACGTGGTCATTCACCAGCTGCATGGCGTCCCGGTCGCCGGTGACCACCAGGGTGTCGAAGCCCGCGGCGGTGGCCCGGGTACTCAGCGTCGCGATGACGTCGTCGGCCTCGTAGTTCTCCTTGGTGACGAAGGGGATGTTGAGCGCGGTCAGCACCTCCTGGATCAGCGTGACCTGGCCCTTGAATTCGTCGGGCGAGGCGGAGCGGGTGGCCTTGTATTCGGGGTAGCTCTCGGTGCGGAAGCTCACCCGGGACAGGTCGAAGGCGACGGCCAGATGGGTGGGCGCCTCGTCCCGCAGCAGGTTGATCAGCATCGACGTGAAGCCGTAGACGGCATTGGTGTGCTGCCCGGTGCTGGTGGCGAAGTTCTCCACCGGCAGCGCGAAGAAGGCCCGATAGGCCACCGAATGGCCATCGATCAGCAGGAGTTTGGGGCGGGCGGTCACGTCGTCAGTCACGCAGGCGACTCTAGTAGGCGCCACCGACAAAAATCACCGACGCCGTCCGAGCCCGTGCTCGTCGCCCACGGTGCACGTCCACCTGTCACGATGCATCCGATCCAGCGCCTGCACAGTGGCACTCCGGGGTGCATCGTGGTGAGCGGGAGCCGTCCGTCGTGGTTGAGGGGCCTCCACAGGCTCGGCCACCGTGGTCGCGTCCCTGCCTCCGGCCGACCCCTGAGCGTGAGCCGTAGCGAACCCTCGGGAAAACCCATCGCGGCAATTGTCTGCCAGTCAATGGTGCAACCAGTTAAGAGCCGGAGGACCCCAGACCATTGCCGCGATGCCACCCGAGCCTGCGAGGGTGGGCGCCGAAGGCGCACTCAAAGGGATACGCGTGAGCGAAGCGAACTCAACGCACCGACAACGAGCGAAGGCGAAGCCGCAGCGAGTTCGGTGGGGGGGGTTCGGGGGCGGCAGCCCCCGATGGTTACTTCTTTGTCTTGCCCTGGGCGATGACCTTCTCGGCCACCTCGCGCATGCTGATCCGCAGGTCCATCGCGGTCTTCTGGATCCAGCGGAAGGCCTCGGGCTCGCTCAGACCGAGCCCTTCCTGCAGCATCCCCTTGGCCTGGTCGACGGCCTTGCGGGAGGCCAGTCGTTCCTCCAGGTCCTGCACCTCGTCCTCGACTGCGCGGATCTCTTGGAAGCGCCCCATGGCGATCTCGATGGCGGGCACCACATCGGAGGCGTCGAAGGGCTTGACGACGTAGGCCATGGCGCCGGCTTCGCGGGCGCGCTCCACCAGGTCACGCTGGCTGAAGGCGGTGAGCATGACGACGGGAGCAATCCGTTCCTCGGCGATCTTCTCGGCCGCGGTGATGCCGTCCATCTTGGGCATCTTCACGTCCATCACCACCAGGTCGGGCTGGAGCTCGCGCGCCAGCTCGATCGCGGCCTCGCCGTCGCCGGCCTGGCCCACGACGTCGTAGCCCTCGTCACCAAGGAGCTCCACCAGATCCATTCGGATCAGCGCCTCATCCTCGGCAACCAGGACGCGGGGTCGGGGGCGGCTGCTACCTGCTTCGTTCGTCACGTTGCGTCCTTGCGTTGTGCTGTTTCACATTTGGGGGATTTCCAAGGTCAAACCATTGTTTATCGCTCACACTACGCCGTGCTCTGGCGTGACCCAAAGCCAAGTTTCCCAGAGTTCGAGTCCACGTGTGGGTCTGACCACAAAAATTCATCATCGTTGTGCCCGGGAGGGGAGTCGAACCCCTACGGTCGTGAGACCAGACGGGTTTGAGCCGTCCGCGTATGCCATTCCGCCACCCGGGCCGGGGGGCGGACCAATTCTGCCACACTCTGCCCGCCACTGGGGCACACGGCCCCGGCGCATGACCGACGGGTGCCCCCCAGAGGCTTGGGCGGCACCCGTCGAGAAGAGACTTCGTGGCGCTGACTCAGTGGTGCGAGTCCATCGCCGGTGCCTTGATCTTGTGCACCCGCAGTGAATTGGTCTTGCCGGGCACACCCATCGGGGAGCCGGAGACGATCACGATGTAGTCCCCCACTTGGACGACGCCCTCATCCAGCAGGATCTTCTCCACCGCACGAACCATCTCCTCCGGGTCGGTGAACTCGGGGGTGATCCTGGCCGTCATGCCCCAGGTCAGGGTCATGGTCTGGCGGGTGGACTCGTCGGGGGTGAAGCAGAGCATCGGGATCGGTGAGCGCAGCCGGGAGAGCCGCTTGGCGGTGTCACCGGACTTGGTGAAGGCCACCAGGTACTTGGCCCCGATCCGCTCGGCAACCTCGGCGGCGGCCTTGGCGATCACGCCACCGGTGGTGTGCGGATCCCAGTCGATCTCGTTGATCTTGCTCATGCCGTGCTCTTCGGTGTTCGTCACGATGTTGGCCATCGTGCGCACCGTCTCGATCGGGTAGGCGCCCACCGAGGTCTCGCCGGAGAGCATCACCGCATCGGCACCATCCAGGATGGCATTGGCGACGTCCGAGGCCTCGGCGCGGGTCGGCCGCGGGGCCGAGATCATCGACTCCAGCATCTGCGTGGCGACGATCACCGGCTTGGCCCACTTGCGGGCAGCGCGGACGATCCGCTTCTGCACCAGGGGGACCTCTTCCAGCGGAAGCTCGACGCCCAGGTCACCACGGGCGACCATGAAGGCGTCGAAGGCGTCGATGATGGCGTCCAGGTTCTCGATCGCCTGCGGCTTCTCCAGCTTGGCGATCACCGGGACCCGGCGACCCTCCTCGTCCATGATCTCGTGGACACGCTGGATGTCCTCGGCATTGCGGACGAAGGACAGGGCGATCATGTCGACGCCCTTGCCCAGCGCCCAGCGCAGATCCGACTCGTCCTTCTCGCTCAGGGCGGGAACGCTGACGGCGACGCCGGGCAGGTTGATGCCCTTGTTGTTGGAGACGGGGCCGGCGACGGTGACCTTGCAGACCACGTCGGTGGCGGTGACCTCGATGGCCTCCAGGCCGATCCGACCGTCGTCGATCAGGATGCTGTCACCGGGGTTGACGTCACCCGGTAGACCCTTGAAGGTGGTGGAGCAACGGTTGACGTCGCCCTGGATGTCATCGGTGGTGATGGTGAAGGTCTGCCCATAGGTGAGCATCACCTTGTCCTCGGCGAACCGACCGAGTCGGATCTTCGGCCCCTGAAGATCGGCCAGCACACCAATGGTGCGGCCCGTCTTCTTGGCGGCCTCCCGAGTCATGCTGAGCCGCTTCTCGTGCTCCGGGTAATCACCATGGCTCATGTTGAGGCGGGCGACATCCATGCCCGCGTTGACGAGTTCTTCCATACGCTCGGGGCTGGAAACAGCCGGCCCGAGCGTGCAAACAATCTTAGCTCTACGCACGTGCCCACCCTACCCGAGCGCTCCTGTGCATTCTGTGAGAGCAGGTCTTGGGGGTGGGCTGTTCAACTGCCCATCACATGCTGGACGTGCGCCGGACATGTTGGGCGAGCGCGTCACCAGGCGCGAACCAGCTCCAGCGCGTGCTGCAAATCGGCCGGATAGTCGGAGGTGAAGGTGACCCACTCCCCCGTCCCCGGGTGGGTGAAGCCGAGCTCCACCGCGTGCAACCACTGCCGCTCCAGGCCCAATTTGGCGGCCAGCACCGGATCCGCACCATAGGTGGGATCCCCGACGCAGGGATGCTTGATCGCGGCCATGTGCACCCGGATCTGGTGGGTGCGGCCGGTCTCCAGATGGATCTTCAGCAGGGTGGCGGCGCGGTGCGCCTCCAGGGTTTCGTAGTGGGTGATGGAGCGACGCCCGCCCTCGACGACCGCCATCTTCCACTCCGAACCGGGATGCCGGGCGATCGGCGCGTCGATGGTGCCCTCGAAGGGATCTGGATGGCCCTGCACCAGCGCGTGGTAGGTCTTGCTCACCGTGCGGTCCCGGAAGGCCTGCTTCAGCAGGGTGTAGGCCCGCTCGCTCTTGGCCACCACCATCAGGCCCGAGGTGCCGACGTCGAGCCGCTGGACGATCCCCTGCCGCTCCTGCGCCCCGCTGGTGGAGATTCGGAACCCCGCCCCGGCCAGGTGTTCCACCACACTGGGCCCCTCCCAGCCGAGCGAGGGGTGGGCGGCCACCCCGACGGGCTTGTCCACCACCACGATGTCCCGGTCGTCGTGCACGATGCCGACACCCTCGACCTCCTGCGGGGTGACCTGCACGCCACTGGGGACCGCCTCCAGATCCACCTCCAGCATGGCGCCAACACGCACCTTGGTCGAGGGCTTGTCCACCGTCGTACCGTCCAAGCGGACCGCCCCGGCCTCCACCAGATCGGCGATCCGGGAGCGGGACAGGCCCGTCATCCGGGCGGCAGCGGCGTCGATCCGGTCACCGTCGAGGCCGTCGGGAACCAGCAGGACGCTCATGAATGCTCCTCCTCGCCACGGAAGGCCTGCCAGACCAGGATCGCGGCGGTACCGGTGATGAAGATGTCCGCGACATTGAAGATCGCGAAATGCGGCAGCTGGAAGAAGTCAATCACGTGCCCCTGCAACGGCGACGGCGGGCGGACCAACCGGTCCACCAGGTTGCCGGTGATCCCGGCCGTAGCCAGGCCGGCCAGCAATCCGGCGCCGACGGTGCGCACCCGCGGGGCCACCACCAGCAGCATGGCCAGGGTGGCGGCCACCGCCAACAGACTGATCAGCAGCGTCGAGCCGTCGCCCAAGGAGAAGGCGGCGCCGGGATTGCGGATCAGGTGCAGTTGCAGCAGCTCGCCGATCACCCGCACCGGCCGTTGTGGGTCCAGGTGCTCAACGGCCAGGTACTTGGTCAGCTGGTCCAGTGCAAGACCGGCAAGCGCCGTTGCCGCCATCGCCCGGCGGGCGGGGCCGGGCGTCCGCCCGGCCGACGCCTCGGGCTCGGATGCGCTGGTTATCGTCGTTCCTCGCGCTGCTTGCAGGCGACGCACATGGTGGCGCGGGGGAAGGCCTGCAGGCGGGCCTTGCCGATCGGCTGGCCGCAGTTCTCGCACAGCCCGTACTGGCCCTTGTCAAACAGGCCCAGCGCCAGCTGCGACTGCTCCAGCATCTCGCGCGCATTCTGCGCGAGGCTCATCTCCTGGTCGCGCTCGAAGTTCGAGGAGCCCACATCGGCCGGATCCCGCCCGGCACCGTCGGTGCCCTCCCGCATCAGCCCGGCGAGCTCGGCCTCGGCCACCTGAATGGCCTTCTCCATCCGCTCGATCTCGCTGACCAGCTCTTCGCGAACCTCCGCAACCTCTTCCGGAGTCCACGGGTCTTCGCCGTCACGGACGGGCAGCACCATCTGCTCCGTCTGGGTCTTGCTGGTGGCCATCTGCACTGCTCCTCGGCTGTGGGCACCGCCGGTGCGACACCCAATCATCGGTGACAAACTTCTTTGCCGTCTGACCTGCGAAGATACACCAGCTGTCAACCCGGCGCCTGCACGACAAAACAGACCCCAGCACCCAATCAGGTGCCGGGGCCCGTTCTCGCTCCGGTGGACGCCTCAGTTGGCGTCGTTCAGCAGGGCATCCAGTCGCGGGGTGGAGGTGGCGGCGGGCGCGTCCGCGGCCTGCTCCTGGGCGCCGGGCTGGCCCGCCGTCGGGGCGCTCGGACGCGGCTCGGCAAGCAGTTCCGGCGCGGTGGAGGGCTCCAGCTTCTCCGACTGGACCAGCTCGGTCTGGCGCGCGAAGTGCGCCACCAGGTTGCTGCGGTAGTCACCTTCGAAGCTGCGCAGGTGGTCGACCTTGGTGAGCAGTTGGTCGCGCTCGGCCTCCAGCTTGCTGAACAGCTCCACCCGTCGCGCCTCGGCGTCGGTGTTCACCCGATCCGAATTGGCCTTTGCCTCGGTGGTGAGCCGCTCGGCCTCGGCCTTGGCCTTGGCGGTCATCTCGTCGGCATTGACCCGTGCCTCCGACTGGATGTGGTCCGCCCGGGTCTGGGCGTCGGTGGTGAGGTCATGCGCGGTGCGCTCGGCCTCGGCCAGCTTGCGAGCGGCCTCCGCCTCGGCATCGGAGACCACGGATTCGGCCTGCTCGGTGGCCAGCTGCACCAGACGGGTCACGGCGGGGCTGGCCTGGGCGGCGGTCGAGACGACGATCTTCTCCACCTTGGTATCACCGGAATCCATCACGGTCAGGCCGGTGGACTGGCGGGCCTGCTCCAGCTCGGCGCGGACCCCGTCAAGCTGCTCGCGCAGACCGGCATTCTCCTCGCGCAGCCGCTCCAGTTCGGCGTCATCCTGCCCGGCGGCCAGGGCGACGGGCGCCTGCTGGGGCTCCTCCTCACCCTGCACCGGGGCGACCGGCGCGGTGCGGGCCTGGTCCAGCTCAGCCTTCAGCCGGGCATTCTCCGCGGCCAGATCGGACTCGTCGGCCACAGCGTCGCCGTCGAAGGACTCGATCTGGGCCTTCATCCGCTCGTTCTCCTCGAGCAGCGTCGCGAAGGTGACATCAACCTTGTCGACGAAGTCGTCCACCTCGGTGGCACGGTAGCCCTCGCCCACGCGCTTGGCGATCGGGAAACGAACGTTCTTGACGTCCTCAAGGGTCAGCGTCATGTGGTACTCCCAGCTCAGTGGCTTCTCAGGCCCCGTTCCGGGGCATCCTCATCCCCGCATCGGGGCATGCCGACAGGCTACTCCAGCGGCCAAGACGCGCACCAGAGAATGCGGAACGTTCCGCGGGTGCTCAGCTGCCGCGCTCAGCTCTGGTTGAAGAAGCCCCCGGCGGCGATCCGTTCCTTGTCCTCCGCCGTGACGGTGACATTCTGCGGGGAGAGCAGGAAGACCTTGCTGGTGACCCGCTCGATCGTGCCGCGCAGGCCGAAGATCAGCCCGGCCGCGAAGTCGACCAGACGCTTGGCGTCGGCATCCTCCATCTCCGAGAGGTTCATGATCACCGGCACATTGTCCCGGTAGTGCTCACCGATGGTGCGCGCCTCGTTGTAGGTGCGCGGGTGCACGGTGATGATCCGGGTGAGGTCCGCGGTGGTGCGCGCCGGATCACTGGCCGGCTTGGCCGCGGTGGCGCCGGAGGCGGCAGGGTTGGGATTCACGGTGACCGCCTGGGGGGTGCGCTGCTGGACTTCGGACTGGACCGGCTGCTGGACGACGGGACGACGATCCGGCAGCGAGGTGATCTGCGAGGGTTCGTTCTTGTCGTCGCTGAAGACCTCTTCGGTCAGCTCGCCGTCCTCCTCGTAGTCGTAGCGCGAATCCTCAATGAGGCCGAGCCACTTGCCCACCTTCTTCATGCTGCTGTCCGACATGTGCCCTCCTGAATGACGTCATCGACGAGGTTACCTGCTGCGCGCGGCAGGTGCCGTACGGGGCTTCACGACACGCGCCAAATGATGCCCGCCTGCCGCCCGGCCCCCGCGCCGTCCCGACGATGCGAGTGCAGGCTCGAAGTGGTGAGCGTACAGGGATCACGACGCTCCACGCGCACGCCGAGCCGCAGCAGTTGCCGTTCGCAGCCGATCCCAAGGTCCAGCGAAGGACTTCCCCACCGGGTGGTGGCCGCCGTTCCCGGGTTGCGGGACTCGACGTCGTCGGCCATGGCCGACGGCACCTCGTAGCAGTCGCCGCAGACGTGCGGCCCGATCCAGGCGGTGATCGCCGTGGCTCCCAGGCCCCGCATCGCCTCGACGGTGGCCGCCAGCACCCCCTGGTCGAAACCAACCCGACCCGCATGCGCGCCGCCGACCACCCCCGCGTCGGGATCGGCCAGCAGCACCGGGACGCAGTCCGCCACCCGGATCATCAGCGCGACTCCCGGCAACGCCGTCACCGCCGCGTCGGCAACCGGGAGCGGGGGAAGGCCGGCGGTCTCCCCCAGCCAGTGCGTCGGGCCCCAGCCGGCCAGGAAAGCCCGATCCACGGTGAGCACCTCTGTGCCGTGCACCTGGTGCAGGGCCACCAGGGTGTCCAGGCCCAACTCGTCGGACACGGCCCGGCCATTGCGCTCCAACAGGGCCGGGTCGTCGACGTCGGTACGGCCCAGGTTCAATGAGGCCAGGGAGCCGACGCTGAAACCACCCTCGCGATCGGTGAAGGCGACACCCACCGGGCTGGCGTCGCTCGGGCGGATCAGGTGGCTGAACATGGGCCCATGATAGGCGGGGCCGCCAGCGCCTCACGACGCCCAGAATGGCAGCCTGGCGGACACAGAAACTGATGTGACACGTTCAAATCCTCAAAACGCTGCCATTTTGTGCAGCCCTCCAACCCGCCGAGCGGAAAATGCGTCCGGCCCACCTCGATCGAGGTGGGCCGGACGTGGATCAGGCGGACGTCACGTCACTTCAGGAAGTCGGGAATGTCCAGGTCGTTGTCGTCCTCGGCGGGCCGCGGGGTGCGGGCCGACTCGAAGCCGGTGGGCTGCTGCTGCGACGGCTGCGCCTGGTGGGCGTAGGGGTTGCTGGGCTGCTGCTGGGCCGGCGGGTTGGCCGAACCCATCACCTGCGGGCCGCGCGCCACCTGAGTGGCGGTGGGCACATTGTTGGCGCTGGGCGGGGTCAGCGGCGTGTTGCGGGTGCCGTTGACATTCAGGCCGGGCGAACGCTGGATGCCGGGCTGGCGGCGGGGCGGGGCGCCACCGTCGAAGCCGGCGGCGATCACGGTGACCCGCACCTCGTCGCCCAGGCCGTCGTCGATGATGGTGCCGAAGATGATGTTGGCCTCGTCGTGCGCCGCGGCCTCGATCAGGTTGGCGGCGGCCGAGACCTCGAACAGGCCCAGGTCCGAACCACCGGCGATCGAGAGCAGCACGCCGTGCGCGCCGTCGATCGAGGTCTCCAGCAGCGGGCTGTTGATGGCCAGCTCGGCGGCGGCGCGGGCACGATCCTCGCCGCGGGCCGAACCGATGCCCATCAGAGCGGAGCCGGCATTGCTCATCACGGACTTCACGTCGGCGAAGTCGAGGTTGATCACGCCGGGGGTGGTGATCAGGTCGGTGATGCCGGAGACACCCTGCATCAACACCTGGTCGGCCTGCTTGAAGGCGTCCAGGATGGCGACCTGGTGGTCGGTCATCTGCAGCAGCTTGTCGTTGGGGATGACGATCAGGGTGTCGACCTCTTCGCGCAGGCGGGCGATGCCCTCCTCCGCCTGGGTGGAGCGACGCTTGCCCTCGAAGGAGAAGGGGCGGGTGACGACGCCGATGGTCAACGCGCCGATCGAGCGGGCGATCTTGGCGACGACGGGGGCGCCACCGGTACCGGTGCCACCACCCTCGCCCGCGGTGACGAACACCATGTCCGCACCGCGCAGGGTCTCCTCGATCTCCTCGGAGTGGTCCTCCGCGGCCTGGCGACCCTTGTCCGGGTCGGCGCCGGCGCCCAGACCGCGGGTCAGCTCACGACCCACGTCGAGCTTCACGTCCGCGTCGCTCATCAGCAGGGCCTGGGCGTCGGTGTTGATCGCGATGAACTCGACGCCCTTGAGGCCGGCCTCGATCATCCGGTTGACGGCGTTGACGCCGCCGCCACCCACGCCGACGACCTTGATCACTGCCAGATAGTTCTGCGAAGCACTCGCCACGGGGATCCCGCCTCAATTCTGTTCACGTACACGGAGCTGCCGACCCTGCGCCGCCCCAGCGGGATGCGGACAACCATCGGACGACGGGTCGGTTGACTCACACAGGCTATGAGGTGGGCAAAAGTCCTGTCCAACAGCTCAAGGGCTGGGCGGTGAGAGTCTCAACCAAGCCTTGAGCCCTACCCCGAGGTGACGCTCGAGGTTGAGGGTTGAGGGTCAACGCGTGGTGGGGCTGCCCGGCGAACTGACGTCGAAGATGGTGGCCTTCTGGCCCAGCAGCGCCACCAGCACCTGGGCCTTCTGCTCGGAGGCCGCGGCGCTCCCCCAGACCACCGTCTGCCCCTTGGCAAGGGTCAACACGATCCGGTCGGGGCCCGCGGCCTGCACCCTGGTCACCTGACCGCGCACCTCGGTGGGCAGGGCGGTGATCACGGTGGCGACGTCGGCCAGCAGCCGGTTCTCGACGGTGCTGGTCTCGGCCACCACGGCGCCCTTGGCGGGCTTGTCGGCAGTGGCAAAGATCACCCCGGCCGCGTCCACGGACTGGTACACCGTTCCGCTGCGTCGCAGGTAGACGGCGCTGCGTTCGATCACCTCGATCTTCACCGTTCCCGGCAGCCTGGTGCTGACGTGCACCTCGCCCACCGGGGTCAGCTGGTCGGCCACCCGCTGCGCGATCGGGGCGGTGTCCAGCCGGGCCAGGGGCGTGCCCAGCGGCACCTGGGCAGCGTCGGTGACCTGTTGCTGGCTGACCAGCCTGGTGCCACTCACCTCCACCGTGCGGGCCGCCAGGACCGGGCTGAACCGCACCAGCCAGACCAGCGCGAGCGCCAGCAAAACCAGCGACGCGACACCCGCCATCGTCAGGGTTCGCCGACGATTCTCCGCCCGACGGCGGCGGGCGATCGCCTCACTGACGTCGGTGGGGGTGGCGGGACGGGGCCGGGAACTCGCGGGCGCCATCAGTCCCTTTCCCCGGCGGCCGGCCGGGCATGCAGCTGGTCCACCAGCAGCGGGCCCACCAGGGTGACGTCGCCGGCACCCAGGGTCATCACCAGGTCACCGGGACGTACCAGCTCGGCCAGTGCGGAGGGCAGATGGGCCTTGTTGGGCACGTACACGGCGTCGGCCCCGGCCTGCAGGGCGGCATTCTGCACCAGCGTCCCGTCGACGCCCTCCATCGGATCCTCCCGGGCGGCGTAGACGTCGGTGATCACCACCAGGTCGGCCAGCGCCAGGGCCTGGCCGAACTCGTCGGCGAAGTCCCGGGTGCGGCTGAACAGGTGCGGCTGGAAGCAGGCCACCACCCGGCCCTGGTCGGCCGCCTTGCGGGCGGCGGTCAGGGCGGCGCGGATCTCGGTGGGGTGATGGGCGTAGTCGTCGAAGACCCGCACCCCGTCCACCTCGCCAACCAGCTGGAAGCGGCGAAGCGTCCCCGTGAAGCTGCCCGCGGCCCGGGCCAGGGCGTCGGGGTCGTGGCCCAGCAGCCGACCGACGGCGAAGGCCGCGGCGGCATTGCCCAGGTTGTAACGGCCTGGCACCTGCAGCTGCAGCCGCCCGCTCCACCCGTCGTGGCTGATGGTTGCCGAGGCGGTGGTGCCCTCATAGTCCAGCTCGGAGAGCTGCACCTCGCAGCCGGGGCGCTCACCATAGGCCAGCACGGTGCGGCCCTGGGCCCGCAGCTCGTCGCCCAGCGTGGCGGCCACCGGATCGTCGCCGTCCAGCACCACGGCCCGGACGTGCTCACCCGTCGCGAAACGGGTGAAGCCGGCGTGGTAGGCCTCGGCGGTGCCCCAGTTGTCCAGGTGGTCGGCCTCCACATTGGTCACCACGGCGATGGTGGTGGGGTACTGCAGGAAGGTGCCGTCGGACTCGTCGGCCTCCACCACGAAGGCCGCTCCCCCACCCAGGTGGGCGGACTTGCCGGTGCTGGCCAGCGGGGAGCCGATCACATAGGACGGGTCGGCACCCACCTCGGTCAACATCACCGACGTCATCCCGGTGGTGGTGGTCTTGCCGTGGGTGCCGGCGATGGAGACCGCCTCGCGGCCCAGCATCAGCGCAGCCAGGGCTGCGCTGCGATGCCAGATCCGCAGCCCCCGCTGCCGGGCGGCCATCAGTTCCGGGTTGTCCTCCCGGATGGCGGAGGAGACCACCACGGTGCGGGCATCGCCCAGCTGGGCGGCGTCATGCCCGACGTGGGTGCGGATCCCCTGGTGGGACAGCTGGCGCAGCGCCGGCGAATCGGCCTGGTCGGAGCCGGAGACCTCCACCCCCAGATCGTGGTAGAGCTGCGCGATGCCGCTCATCCCGGCGCCGCCGATGGCGATGAAGTGCACGGGACCAACCTGGTCGGCCGGCTCCACCGCGACGGGTTCACGCAACATGGTTCCCTCCTTCTGTCGTGGGGTTCTGCTCCCCGCGACGCTTGCGCGCATCCCGCGCGCAGTCCAGCACGATCCGGGCGACCGCATCGGCCGCGTCGGCGTCGAACATGGTGGGGCCCACCCGGCCCATCGTGGCCAGGACCTCGGCGTCGTTGATCCGGCCGAGCACCTCGCGGGCCAACCGTGCGCCGTCCAGCTCCGCGTCGGGCACCAGCACCCCGCCCCCGGCGGCCACCAGATCCGCGGCATTGCGGGCCTGCTCGCCATTGCCGTGCGGCAGCGGCACGAAGATGGTGGGCAGCGCGGTGATCGCCGCTTCGAAGACCGTGCCGGCACCGGAACGGCTGACCATCATGTCCGCCGCGGCGTAGGCATTCTCCATGCCGTCCACATAGCCGACTGGATGGTAGGCGGCGCCGGATCCCTGGTCCCGCACCACCGTCAGGTCGTCGGTGAAGTTCTTCGGGCCCCAGATGTGCAGGATCTGCACCCCGGCGGCCAACAGCTCGTCGCGGGCGGCCAGGGTGGCGGTGTTGATGCTGCGGGCGCCCTGCGAACCGCCGGTGACCAGCAGGGTGGGGCGCTCGGGATCCAGACCGAACTGTTGCCGGGCGGCGGCCCGACGGCCCTGCCGGCCGGCGACGGCCAGCTCGCTCAGCTCACGACGCACCGGCAGCCCCACCTGCTCGCGTCGCGGAAGGGTGGTGCCGGGGAAACTGGTCAGCACCCGACGGGCGAAGCGGGCGGCCACCTTGTTGGCCAGACCGGGCACCGCATTGCCCTCGTGGATCACCACCGGCAGGCCGCGGCGCCGCGCGGCCAGGTAGGCGGGCATGGAGACATAGCCGCCAAAGCCAACCACCGCCTGCGCCTGGTGCGCGTCCAGGATCTGGCCGGCCCGCCTCACCGAGCCCGCCAGCCTTCCGGGAACCCGGGCCAGCTCCAGCGTGGGCTTGCGCGGCATCGGCACCGGCGGGATCAACTCCAGCTGCAGCCCGGCGGCCGGCACCAGCCGGGTCTCCAGACCCTTCGCGGTGCCGATGCAGGCCAGCTGCACCCCCGGCTGCATCCGGGCCAGGGCCTCGGCGGTGGCGATCATCGGCGCGATGTGGCCGGTGGTGCCGCCACCTGCCAGGACGATCCGGGTGGGATTGGTCTCGGACATGCTGCTCCTGGGGGCCTCAGTTGGATTGACGTGGCCGGGCACCCTCAGCGCCCTCCGTCCACCACGGTAGTGACCTTGGGTCGCGGGCCGCCAGCCTTGCGGGCCCGGGCCTTGCGCGCCGCGGGTTCCTGCCGGGCACAGGCCAGCAGGATGGCGACGGCGAACAGGTTGGCCATCAGCGCGGAACCACCGTAGGAGATGAAGGGCAGCGGAACCCCCACCACCGGCAGCAGCTTCATCGCCACCCCCATGTTGACCAGGGCCTGGAACATGATCCAGCAGGTGGTGCCGGCGGCCAGCACCCGGATGAAGATGGAGTCGGCCCGCATCGCGATCCGCAGCCCGGCGTAGCCCAGCACGGCAAAGAGCGCGAGCACCGTCAGGGTGCCCATCAGGCCCAGCTCCTCACCGATCACGGCGAAGACGAAGTCGTTCTGGGCGCCGTCGTTCAGGTTGCCCCACTTCTGCCGGGAGCCACCCAGACCACGCCCCCACCAGCCGCCGGAGGCCAGCGCGTAGATGGCCGCCATCGGCTGCGCCGAGGCCGTCGGGTCGTCGTCGAAGCCGGGCAGGAAGGCCAGGATGCGGGTCATCCGGTTGGGGCTGGTGACCACCATGCCGGCCACCACCAGCAGCCCCACGCAGAGCAGGGCCCCCAACAGCCGGATCGGGATTCCGATCACGAACAGGATCGCGAAGATGATGGCGCCGATCACCAGGGCGGTGCCCAGGTCCTTCTGCGCCAGCACCAGGACCTCCACCAGACCAAAACCGATCAGCAGTGGCACCAGCTCCTTGGGCCGGTGCAGCACCTTCTGCTTGGCACTGACCAGCGCGGCCGACCACATCACCAGGCCCAGCTTGGCGAATTCCGACGGCTGGATGGTGATCGGGCCCAGGCGCAGCCAGGCATTGTTGCCCTTGCCTGCGTCGCTGCCCAGGCCGGGCACGAAGATGGCCAGCAGCAGCACCAGCGATCCGATGAAGCCCACCCAGCCCAGTTGCTTGAGCCGGCCCTCCTGCTGGCGGCTCAACCACCAGGCGATCGGCAGGCCCATCACCAGGAAGAGCAGCTGGCGCTTGGCGAAGTAGTACGGATTGCCCTGGTACATCGCCGACGAGTAGACCGAGGAGCTGGAGAGCACCATCAGCGCCCCCAGCCCCAGCAGCAGCACCGAGGAGACCAGCACCAGGTACCAGGAGGCCATCGGGCGGGCCAGGGCGTCGCCGATCAGGCTCCAGCGGGTAGGCGGCGGCTGCAGCGCGGTGGCCCCGCGCCGCGAACGCCCCGCCGGTGCTGACCGTGGTGCCATGCCGCCCCTCCCTCGCCGGTTGATCGGCTGTCTCGCGTCCAGTGTGCTGCTCAGCCCAAGCTCCCGGTCAGGCACCCAGGCCGCGCGCGGCCTCGGCGAAGTCGTTGCCGCGGGCGTCGTAGCCGCTCCACATGTCCTGACTGGCGCAACCGGGCGCCATCAACACCACATCACCCGGGCGGGCCATGGTGCTGGCCACCCGGACGGCCTCTGCCATCACGCTGGTCTCGGGGCTGTCCAGCACGACGACGGGAACATCCGGCGCGTGCCTGGCCAGCGCGTCGGCCACCACCTGACGGTCGACGCCCAGCAGCACCGCGCCGCGCAACCGGCCGGCGTGGGTCTGCACCAGCTCGTCGAAGGTGGTGCCCTTGGCCTGGCCGCCGGCGATCCAGACGATCGAGTCGAAGGCACGCATCGACGAGTTCGCGGCGTGCGGGTTGGTGGCCTTGGAGTCGTCGATGTACTGCACGCCGTCGCGCTCGTGCACCGTCTGGATCCGGTGGCCACCGAGCTGCAGGTTGCGCAGCCCCTCGCCCACCGCGCGGGCGCCGACGCCGAAGGAGCGGGCCAGCGCGGCCGCGGCCAGCGCATTCTCGATGTTGTGCGGGGCATTGGGGTGCACGTCGCTGACCTTGGCCAGCTCCAGGGCGGAGTCCTTGCGCTGCTCGACGAAGGCGCGATCCACCAGCAGGTCGTCGACCACGCCCAGCATGCTCATCCCGGGCACGCCCAGGGTGAAGCCGATCGCCCGGGCACCGTCCACCACGTCGGCCTCCTCCACCATCCGCTCCGTGGCCGGATCGGCGACGTTGTAGACGCAGGAATGCCGCACCTGGTCATAGATCCGGGCCTTGTCCGCGCGGTAGCGCTCCATCGGGTCCAGCTCCTGGTCGAAACCCTCCCCCTGGTACCACTGCAGGTGATCGGCCTGCAGGTTGAGCACCGCCGACGAGTGCATCTGCACGCTGTTCATCCAGTGCAGCTGGAAGCTGGACAGTTCCACCGCGAGCACGTCATAGGCGGTCTCGTCCAGCACCGCCTCCATCACCGGCCGGCCGATGTTGCCCACCGCGGAGGTCTTCAGCCCCGCCGCCAGCAGGATCGACTCCAGCATCTGGGTGGTGGTGGTCTTGCCATTGGTGCCGGTGACGGCCAGCCACGGCACCACCCGATCGGGGTGCTGCATCCGCCAGGCCAGTTCCACCTCTCCCCAGATCGGGATGGCCCGGGCGGCGGCCTGCGCCAGCAGCGGCGCCGACGGGCGCCAGCCGGGTGAGGTGACCACCAGGTCGACGTCGTCGGGCAGCGTGGTGGTGGTTCCCTGGCCGAGCTCGATCGTGGCGTCGAGGATCTCCAGCACGGTGGCCTTCTCCACATTCTCGGCGGAGTCGTTCTCGTCCAGAACCCTCACCTGGGCGCCCGCCTCCAGCAGGCCGTCGGCGGCGGCGAAACCGGAGGTGCCGAGCCCGGCGACCACCACCTTCGCCTCGTGCCACGGGGAGAGCCGATTGGCGTCGTTGATCCAGTCCAGGGCGCTCACTGGCCCACCACCCATTCCGCGTAGAAGATTCCGAGCCCGGCGGCAACGGCGATACCGCAGATGATCCAGAAGCGGATCACGACGGTCACCTCGCCCCAGCCGAGCAGTTCGAAGTGGTGGTGGATCGGGGTCATCTTGAAGATCCGCTTGCCACCGGTGGCCTTGAAGTAGGCCACCTGCATCATCACCGAGACGGTCTCCATCACGAACAGGGCACCCAGGATCACCAGCAGGAATTCGGTGCGGGTCATGATCGCCAGCCCGGCCAGCGCGGCGCCCAGGGAGAGCGAGCCGGTGTCGCCGAGGAAGATCTTGGCGGGCTTGGCATTCCACCACAGGAAGCCGAAGCAGGCTCCGGCCAGGGCCATCGCCACCACGGCCAGGTCGTGCGGGTCACGCACCTCATAGCAGCGCGGCCCCGCGGTGGACTGACGGCCACACCACTGGTTGAACTGCCAGATGTTGAGCAGCGCATAGGCACTGAAGACCATCGTCGCCGCGCCCGAGGCCAGGCCGTCCAGGCCGTCGGTGAGGTTGACGGCATTCGAGGCACCGGCGATCAGCACCATCATCCAGATGATCGCGATGGCCACCGGGAGCGCCAGCCAGCTGATGTCGCGCAGGAAGCTGATCGCGGTCGACGCGGGGCGGATCCCCCGGTTGTTGGGGAACTGCAGCGCCAGCCAGCCGAAGGAACCGGCCAGCAGCCCCTGCCCCACCAGCTTGGCGCGGCCCTGCAGGCCGAGCGAGCGCTGCTTGGAGATCTTGGCCCAGTCGTCCATGAAGCCCAGCACGCCGTGCCCGACGAAGAGGTAGAGCACCAGCATCGCCGACACGCTGATCGGCGTCCAGGTCAGCAGGTGCGCCAGGAAGTAGGCCAGCACCACGGAGATGATGATCACCAGACCACCCATCGTGGGGGTGCCGCGCTTGGTGTGGTGGGCGGTGGGCCCGTCGTCGCGAATGAACTGCCCATAGCCCTTGCGGACCAGGAAGCCGATCAGGATCCGGGTGCCCAGCAGGGTCCCGACCATGGCCAGTGCCCCGGCCAGCAAGATGTTCTTCACTGCTGCACTCCGCTCATCCCGCACGAATCGTCCCCGGCCGCGAGCAATTGCTCGGCCACCTTCTCCAGGGCAAGACCGCGTGACGCCTTCACCAGCACCACGTCGGCCGGCTTCAAGGGTAGCGATCCGGCCACCTGATCGCGCTGCGACGCTCGGGCCGAGCCCCCGGCCTCATGGGCACCCGCCACGATCTGCTCGGCGTACTCACCGACGGCGATCACCTCGTCGACGCCGGCTTCTGCTGCCTGGGCGCCGATCCGACGGTGCAGGGCCTCGGCGTCATCGCCCAGCTCCAGCATGTCGCCCAGCACGGCGTAGACGGTGGCGCTCGGGTCGACGGCCCGGCGCGCCACACCGATCCGGCCGATCGAGGCGATCGCCTCGGCCATCGAGCCCGGATTGGCGTTGTAGGCGTCATTCAGGATGGCGGCACCGTCACCGCGGACGTCCATCTGCATCCGCCAGGGGCTCCGGGTGACGGCGGCATTCAGCACCGCGGCAAGCTGGTCGGGCTCACACCCGGCGGCGATCGCCGCGGTGGCGGCGGCCAGGGCATTTGAGACCTGGTGGCTGCCCAGCAGCTGCAGCTGCACCGGCTGTTCCTCCGTGTGGCCGTCGCGCTCCACCACCAGGGTGAAGCCGTACTGCTCCAGGCTGTTGGCGGCGATGTCACGGGCGCTGACGTGCAGCGCGCCCGCCGGGCGCTGGCCCTGCTGGGCGGCCCAGTCGGTGCGGGTCCACCACGCCAGCCGGGCGGAGGTGCGGGGCGCCATGCCGGCCACCAGCTCGTCGTCGGCATTGAGCACGGCCCAGCCCTCGGCGGGCAGGCACTCGACGATCTCGCCCTTGGCCTGCGCGATCACCTCTCGGCTGCCGAACTCCCCCAGGTGGGCGGTGCCGATGTTGAGCACCAACGAGATCTGCGGGGCGGTCAGGGAAC
This sequence comes from Luteococcus sp. H91, assembly GCF_038433135.1. Classification (NCBI taxonomy): domain Bacteria; kingdom Bacillati; phylum Actinomycetota; class Actinomycetes; order Propionibacteriales; family Propionibacteriaceae; genus Luteococcus; species Luteococcus sp. H91. The sequence continues at coordinate 47,848 of NZ_JBCDMV010000006.1, forward strand.
AGAGCCAGGCGACGTGGCCCAGCCCGCGGGCGCCCATCTCGCTGACCAGGAAGCGGGTCTTCTCGGTGACGCCGCAGGCGGTCAGCGGCACCCCGATCTCATTGTTGAAGGAGCCGACCGGGCTGACGGTGGGGCCGGCAACCTCCAGCAACTGGGCCAGCAGGTCCTTGGTGGAGGTCTTGCCGGAGCTGCCGGTGACGGCCAGGGTGACCAGGCCACGCTCCCGCTCCTGTGCCACCACGCCCCGGGCCAACCGGGACAGGCCCTGCACCGAATCCTCCACCACGATGTGCGCCAGATCGGCGTCGGTCACCCGGGTGCAGATCACCGCGGCCGCGCCCTTGGCGGCGGCCTGGGCGGTGAAGTCGTGGCCGTCGACCTTCTCACCGGGGATGGCGACGAAGATGCTGCCGGGGGTGGCCTGGCGGGCGTCGATCACCACGTCGGGGCCGACGGGGCGGTCCTGCCCGACCAGCTCGCCATGGGCCCATTCGGCCAGTTTGGCCGCGTCAGTTGTTCTCATTGATCTTTCCCCACTGTTCCAGCACCACCGCGACGTCGTCGAAGTCGTGCACCGTCTGACCGACGATCTGGCCCTTCTCATGGCCCTTGCCCAGCACCAGCAGCACATCGCCGGGGCGGGCGATCCGCAGCGCCTCACCGATCGCGGCCCGTCGCCCGGCCACCTCAAGCACCTCGGCCTGGCCGACGCTGCGCGCCCCGGCCGCGACGGCCGCCCGGATCAGCGCCGGATCCTCGGTGCGCGGATTGTCGTCGGTGACCACCACCACGCCGCTGCCGGTGGCCGCGGCCTGGCCCATCGGCTCGCGCTTGGCGGCGTCGCGGTCTCCCCCGGCGCCCAGCACGACGATGATCCGGCCGCCCTCGGCGGGCCGCGCGGAGCGCACCGCGGACTCGATCGCCTGCGGGGTGTGCGCGAAGTCGACATAGACCGTGGGGGCCTCGACCGTCCCTGCCAGCCTGACCAGCTGCATCCGGCCGGGCACCTGGGCGTGCTTGATCCCCTCCAGTGCCGCGTCCTCGTCCAGCCCGGCCTCCACAGCCATCGCCAGCGCCATCACGGCATTGCGCACGTTGTACTCTCCGGGCAGGTCGATGGTGAACTCCCGCTCACCGTGCGGCCCGCGGTAGCGCACCCGACTGCCCGGCCCCTCCGGGGTGGTGGCCAGGATCTGGTGGTCGCTGTCGCCAAAGCCCGTGGTGACCAGCCGCGGCGCCCCGGCCGCGGTGATCCGTCGGGCCAGCTCCCGGCCGTGTTCGTCGTCGGTGTTGATCACCGCCACCCGGCAGTGCTCGGCGTCGAAGAGCCGGGCCTTGGCCTCGAAGTAGTCCTCGATGGTGGGATGGAAGTCCAGGTGGTCGCGGCCCAGGTTGGTGAAGCCCGCCACGTCGAAACCGATGTGGTCCACCCGCTGCAGCGCCAGGGCGTGCGAGCTGACCTCCATCGCGACGCAGTCCGCGCCGCGCTCCAGCATCACCGCCAGCAACGCCTGCAGATCCGGCGATTCGGGGGTGGTGACGGTGGTGCGGTTGCTGGGGAGCTCGGCGCCGTCCAGCCGGAAGCCATTGGTGCCGATGGTGCCCACCCGGCGGCCGGCCGCCACCAGCGCCGCCTCCAGCAGGAAGGTGGTGGTGGTCTTGCCATTGGTGCCGGTCAGGCCGAACATCATCAGCTGATGGGTGGGCAGGCCGAAGAGCGTGGCGGCGGCGTCAGCCATCGCGTCCCGGGCGTCGGCGGCCACCACGACGGGCACGCCGCTCTCCTCGGCCAGCTCCCGGCCCGCCTCGTCGGTCAGGATCGCCACCGCCCCGCGCTGCACGGCGCCGGGGGCGAACTGGGCACCGTGGGCCCGGGTGCCACTGAGCGCCACGTAGAGGTCCCCGGGAGCCACGGTGCGCGAGTCCAGGGTGATCCCGGTCACGGACACCGAGCGGTCCGGCAGCTGCACGCTGCCGGGCTGGGAGTCCGCGAACAGGTCGCGCAGTTCACGCTGGGGGCGCCGGGCGGGGCGCAACAGGTCTTGGCTCACGGTTCGTACTCAATCGGCTTGTCGGGTGCGGGGGTGGAATCGGGCAGGACACCGTATCGCGGTAACGCCAGGGTCATGATCTCCTTGGCGATCGGCATCGCGACGCCGGAGCCCTGGTGGCCGTTCAGCGGCTCGTCGAGCAGCACGTAGACCAGGATCTGCGGGTCGTCGGCCGGGGCGGCCATCACATAGGAGGCGGTGTAGCCGGAATAGCCATTCTTGCCATTGGAGCGTTCCGCGGTGCCGGACTTGGCGATCACCCGGTAGCCCTCGATGGCGCGCTGCTTGGGGGCCAGCTGGGTGACGGCCTCCATCATGTCCCGCACCTCGGCCGAGGCCTCCTTGGAGATCACCCGACGCGGGGTGCGGGCCGGCAGGGCCACCGGCTTGCCGTCGCTGGTGGTGGCGGACTTGACCAGCGTCGGGCTGTTGTAGACGCCGTCATTGACCACGCCGGCCACCGCCGCCGCCTCCTGCACCGGGGTCACTGACAGCCCCTGGCCGAAGGCGATCTGGTCGCGGGTGTAGTCCGGCATGTCCGGCTTGGGCAGGACGCCGGCCGACTCCCCCGGCAGTTCGACGCCGGTCCTGGCGCCCAGCCCGAAACTCTTCAGGTAGTTCACCAGACTCGGCTTGTCCAACTGGCGAGTGAGCATGACGGTGCCGATGTTGGAAGACTTGGCGATCACGCCACGCGCGGTCATCGGCACCGTGCCATGGGCGAAGGAGTCGTTGATGTAGCCGCCGCCGGAGGGCAGCCGCGGCGGCACCAGCACCCGGGTGTCGGCGGTGACCAGGCCCTTGTCGGCCAGGGCGGCCATGGTCAGCACCTTCTGCACCGAGCCCGGATCGTAGATGCTCTCCACCGAGCGGTTCACCAGACCGCTCTTGGCTGCGATCTTGCTCACCTTGTTCGGGTCGTAGGAGGGCAGGTTGGCATTGGCCAGCACTTCGCCGGTCTTGACATTCGTCACGATCGCCGTGCCGGTGGCTGCCGCGGCCGTCGTCGCCCCCTTGGCCAGCGCGGCCTCCGCGGCCTGCTGCATGGTGGCGTCGATGGTCAGGGTGTAGTTGGTCCCGTCCACGGCCGGGGTCAACACGTCGGTGCCCAGCGGGATCCGGCCATAGGCCGAGCTCTCGTAGACCTCACGCCCGGGGGTGCCCGTCAACTGGCTGTCCAGCGCCTTCTCCACCCCGGTCAGGGCGGTGGTGCGGCCCTGGGCATTCTCGTCGCTGCGGACCAGGCCGATCAGGTTGCCGCCCACCGAGCCCGACGGGTAGATCCGCTTGGGGTTGTCCTCCTTGTAGAGGCCGTACCAGTAGGGCGCGCCCTTCTTCACCTCCGGCACCGGCCCACCGGCCCGGAGCTCCTTGTTGATCTTGTTCCAGATCGAGGACTCCACCTGGGGGGCCACCACCACCCAGCTGACCAACTTGCCGTCCTTGTCCTTGGCGGTCAGGGACTTCAGGTAGTCGGCCTCCTTGCCGCCCAGGTGCTTGACCAGGATCTTGGCCATTGCCGGCGCCGCGGCCTCGCCGATCCTGCGCTGCTTCTCGGTCAGTTCCATCCGCTTGTCGACGCCATTTCGGGCGATCATGCTCGGGTCGGCGATGATCCGCACGGCTGGCACGGTGGCGGCCATCACGGTGCCGAAACGGTCACTGATGGTGCCGCGCTGCGGCGCCAGATCCACCGCATGCGTCATCTGGTCGGCCGCCTTGGCGGCATAGGCCTTGGAGTCGAAGGCCTGCAGCTGCAGCGCACGCCCCATGAACAGGGTGAGCACCACCAGGATGCTGATCAGCAGCCAACGCAGACGCGTGGCCGGCTCCCCCAACTGGATGCGAAAGCTGTCGACCCGGGCGGTGGCCGCCTGCGGGCGACGCCGTCGCTGATCCATCAGTTCCCTCCGGTGCTGCTCTTTTTGTTCGTCGCCTTCGCCTGCTTGGCCTTGGCCGCCGCTGCCTCCTGCTTCGCCTTGGCCGCCGCTGCCTCCTGCTTGACCCTGGCCTCCGCGGCCTTCGCCCGGGCGGCGGCCTCCGCCTGGGCCTGGGCCTTCTGCTGCGCCACCTTCTGCTGGTAGGCGACGCGAGCCTGCTGCATCCGCTTGGTCACATCATCCGCGCTGACGGCCTTCTGGTTTGGCATCTCGCTGCCGGACACCGCGGTGGGCGTGCCCACCACCCGGCTGGTCTTGCCGTCGGCATCCAACTGGATGAAGACAGGGTACGGGTTGGGGCGCATTCCCATCTCCCAGGCACGGTTGGCCAGGTCCGAGCTGGAGCGCAGTTGCTCGGCCTTGGCCGTCAGTGAGGCCTGCTCATAGCCCAGGTCATCCGCGGTCCGCTGGGCAGCGGCGACGGTCTGCGCCCGCTGCTGGATGGTGGTGTTCAACAGCAGGATGCCCACCATGCCCAGGCCGAGCACGGTGGTGATGAAGATGATGAAGCCCACCCGGGAAAGCCTCAGCGGGCTGGCAGCAACGGCGCGCAGCGCCGGTCGCTCGGCGGCAGGGCTGGCCGTGGAGCGGGTGCGGGGCTGTTCCAGCGGTGCAAGCAGTGCGCTCATCGTGCTCTCCTGATGCGTTCGGCCACCCGGAGTCGGGCGGAGGCGGCTCGGGGATTGGTGGCGGTCTCGTCGTCGTCGGGCTTCTCGGCACCCCGGGTGAGCAGCCGCAGTTCGGGCTGCATGGATTCGGGGACGACCGGGAGGTTCTTGGGGGCGGTGTCACTGGCGCCGGCGCGGAAGAGGTTCTTCACCATCCGGTCCTCCAGCGAGTGGTAGGCCAGCACGGCCAGCCGGCCACCGACGGCCAGCGAATCCAGCGCGGCGGGCAGGACACCCTCGAGGGCCTCCAGCTCGGCGTTCACCTCAATTCGCAGGGCCTGGAAGGTGCGCTTGGCGGGGTGCCCCCCGGTCTTGCGGGCAGCCATCGGGATCGCGTCGGAGATCACCTGGACCAGCCGGGCTGAGGTGGTGAAGGGCTCGGTCTCGCGAGCATCGATGATCCGGCGCACGATCCGATCGGCGAAGCGTTCCTCGCCGTAGACCCGCAGGATCCGCAGCAGCTCGCGCGGTTCGTAGCCGTTGACCACGTCGGCGGCGGTCAGCGACTGCTTGCCGTCCATCCGCATGTCCAACGGGGCGTCGACGGAGTAGGCGAAACCGCGCTCACGACGGTCGATCTGCAGGCTGGACAGGCCCAGGTCCAGCAGCATCGAGTTGATCCGGGCGATGCCGAGCTCGTCGAGCACCTCGGGCAGTTCGTCGTAGACGGCCTCGACGGGGGTGAAGCGCTCCCCGAAGGCCTCCAGGCGCCGGTTGGCGATAGCCAAGGCGGTGGGGTCACGGTCGATCCCGATCACCCGGGCATTGGGGCAGGCCCGCAGCACGGCCTCGGCGTGGCCGCCCATGCCCAGGGTGCCGTCGACGTGGATGCTGCCTGGCTCGGCCAGGGCGGGGGTGAGGAGTTCGATGATCCGATCCCGCATCACCGGGATGTGGATCCGGGCAGGATCGGCAGCAGGTGCGGCGGCGGACTCGTCCACCAGCTCGGTCTCGCCCATGCGTCCCACCAATCCGTTCGTTTGTGCCTCGGGGTTTCAACCCGGAACCGCCGCCACCTGGCACCGGGGAAGGTGAGCCAGGGGGCCGGGGCCCCGGACTGAAGCCTCGCGGCACAATCCGTCAACTGCTCTTTCCCGGCTCACAGGCCGGGGAAGACCTCTTCATTCATCTCGGCGAAGACCGATTCCTGCGCTTCGGAGTACTCCTGCCACGCGGCGACGTCCCAGACCTCGACCCGGTTGATGGCACCCACCACGACGATCTGGCTCTCCAGACCCGCGTAGTCACGCAGCTGGGTCGGGATGGTCACCCGGCCCTGCTTGTCCGGCGTCTCGTCCGAGGCTCCGGCCGCCAGCATGCGCTGGAAGTCGCGAACCTGCTTCAGGGTCGTCGGAGCGGTGCTCACCTGCTTGGTCATCTCGACGAAGGTGGCGGTCGGGTAGATCGCCAGGCACCTGTCCTGGCTCCTGGTGATCACCAGGCCCTCGGCCAATTCGTCGCGAAACTTCGCCGGCAGGAAGAATCGGCCCTTCTCATCGAGCTTTGGCGTGTGTGTACCCAGAAACACCGGGACACCTCCGCTCGCTCCACAATCGTGCCGATCTCCTCCACTGCGCTCCACAATACTCCACAACGCTCCACAACCACCATCGCTGGCTCCCATTTCGCCCCACTTCGGGAGTTCTTCAGCCCGGATCCACCCTCAGCGGAGGGACAGGTGGGAGATTGGGATGGCCGGGCCCGCAAGGTAGGGTTCTACGGGCAATTGGTCAGCAGACCGACGTGGCCAGGCAACAGACCCGGCGCCGCCCGCGCGGTGCCCAACGAGGAAATGGAGAACCCGGTGGAGCAGAATGGGGCCCAGAGCCACACCCTGTCCGACGTGGTCGCCGTGATGGGCGAGGTGCGCACCGCCATCGAGAGCGTGATCGAGGGCAAGACCGACCAGATCGACATCGCCATGGCAGTGCTGCTGGCCGAGGGTCACCTGCTGGTGGAGGACGTGCCCGGCGTCGGCAAGACCATGCTGGCCAAGGCGCTCGGCCGCTCGATCGACTGCAGCGTGCGTCGCCTCCAGTTCACCCCCGACCTGTTGCCCAGCGACATCACCGGCGTGAGCATCTACAACCAGGACACCCACGAGTTCGAGTTCAAGCCCGGCGGCATCTTCGCCAACATCGTCGTCGGCGACGAGATCAACCGCGCCTCACCCAAGACCCAGTCCGCGCTGCTGGAGGCGATGGCCGAGCGCCAGGTCTCCAGCGACGGCATCACGCACGAGCTGCGGGCCCCCTTCATGGTGGTGGCCACCCAGAACCCGATCGAGATGGAGGGCACCTACCCGCTGCCCGAGGCCCAGCGCGACCGCTTCATGGCCCGGATCGAGATGGGCTACCCCACCCGCGCCTCCGAGCTGGACATGCTGGACTCGCACGGCGCCTCCGATCCGCTGGCGGCCCTGCAGCCGGTCACCACCGGCGAGGTGATCGTCTCCCTGATCCGCGCGGTCAAGGAGGTCTACGTGGCCCCGGCCGTGAAGGACTACATCGTCGGCGTCGTCTCGGCCACCCGCGCCAGCAAGGACCTGCGGCTGGGCGCATCGCCGCGCGCCAGCCTGCACCTGCTTCGCGCCGTACGCGCCCAGGCCGCCCTGGCCGGCCGTGACTACGCCATCCCGGACGACGTGCAGGCCCTGGCCGGCGTCGTGCTCGGCCACCGCGTCCTGCCGTCGGTGCAGGCCCAGCTGGCCGGTCGCACCGTCGCCGAGATCATCGATGCCGCGGTGGACACCGTGGCCATCCCCGACCGAAGGTGAATTCTTGATCGCCAAGTCATGGCGAGTGCTCACGGCCCGGGGCAAGGCCTTCCTGCTCCTCGGACTGCTGGGCCTGATCGCCTGCATGGCCATGGGCCAACGCGACCTGGCGCGGGTCTGCGCCCTGCTGATCCTGCTGCCGCTGGCCGCCATCCTGGTGGTCGGCCGTTCCCGGCTGCACCTGGTCAGCGAGCGCACCATCGATCCGCCCCGGGTGACGCTGGGCGAACGAATGGACGCCAGCCTCGCGCTGCGCAAGGCCGGGGCGCTGCCCGTCGGCCTGCTGCGCTTCGAGGACACGGTGCCCCGCGAGTTGGGGCGTCGCCCCCGCTTCACCATCCACACCTTCGCCGGCGACTGGAAGCGGCAGATCACCTACCCGCTGATGGGCCTGGCCCGCGGTCGCTACCGGGTGGGCCCCCTGCTGGTGCGCGCCATCGACCCCTTTGGCCTGGCACAGATCGACCGCCAGTTCCGCGCCTCCAATGAGGTGTTGGTCACCCCCGAGGTGGTGCCGCTGAGCCAGCTGGGCTCCGCGTCGGGCAGCAATGCGTCGGGCGAATCCACCCCGCAGAAGATCGGCTTGGTGGGCCAGGACGACGTTCTGGTGCGCGAATACCGCGACGGTGACGACGTGCGCCGGATCCACTGGCGCTCGACTGCCAAGAAGGGCGAGATCATGGTCCGCCGCGAGGAGCAGGCCTGGGATCCCAGCGTCACCGTGCTGCTCGACTCGCGGGCCAGCGCCCATGCCGGCACCGGCCGCACCGCCAGCTTCGAATGGGCCGTCTCCGCCGCCACCAGCGTGGCGCACCACCTGATCAGCAACGGATTCCGGCTGGTGATGGTGGATTCCGACGGCGTCGTGCCCACCGCCAGCGCGGAGGATCCCTTCGCCGCCCGCGAGGCGGTACTGCTGGCCATGACCGACGAGCAGCTCAGCGAGTACACCGGCCTGGAGTCGGCGCTGGAGACCAACCTGCAGCGGCAGGGCGAGATGCTGGTGGCGATCCTCGGCCGGCTCACCCCGGCCGACGTGGCCGCCCTGGCGACCGCCCGTCGTGGCCGCACCGTCGGCCTGGCCATCGTGCTGGACGTCGACTCCTTCACCATCCGTGGCCTGCGGGCCGAGCCCGAGGTGATCGCCCAGCACGAGCAGTGCTGCCGGCAGCTCTCCGAGGCCCAGTGGCGGGTGGTGCAGGTCAAGCGCGGCAGCTCCGTCGCCGAAGCCTGGGCCGAACTCGAACGACGAACAGGAGGCGTCTGATGCGCTCATCCGACCGCCTGTCCATTGCCGTGGCGATCGCCATGGTGCTCGGCTCGATCAGCCTGATGCCGCTGACCCTGGACCAGCACTTCATCGCCTACGGCGCGGTCCTCATCGCGGCGCTGCAGACCATCTCCCTGCTGCTGCGCCGCTTCGGGGTAACCGGCGGATTCGTCGCCCTCACCCAATTCCTGGTGCTGCTGGCCGCCGGGATCGGCTGGGGCTACTACGCCCAACCCGCGGCCACCCGCAGCTTCGGCAACCTGCCCACGCTCTTGAACTCCGGGGTGATGCAGATCCGCACCGAGGTGGCACCGATGTCGGAGAGCCCCGAGGTGCGCTGGATCTTCCTGCTGCTGATCGGCCTGGTCACCATCATCGCCGACCTGCTGGTGATCACCCTGCAGGCCACCGCATGGATGCTGGCCCCGCTGCTCAGCCTCTACCTGATCCCCGCCCTGGCGTTGAAGACCGACGTCGTCTGGTGGGTCTTCGCCCTGCTGGGCCTGGGCTACCTGATCGTGCTGATCGCCGACGGGATCAACGACAACTCCGCCTGGACCAGGAACCTGGCCAGCGATTCCGCGCAGAACGCCCACTCCTCGGCCGGTGCGCTGCGCCTGGCCGCCCTGGTGGGCATCCCCGCGCTGGCGCTGGCCCTGCTGCTGGGCGCCATCACCCCGCGGATCGGCAACCTGGACATCGAGTCGGCCCGCCCCCGCGGCACCGGGCCGCTGCAGATGGCCGACCCGACGATCGACCTGTCGAAGAACCTCAACCTGCCGGTGGACCGCACCGTGCTCACCTACAAGGCCGACCAGCCGCTCTACCTGCGCACCGCGTCGCTGACCGTGATGGACGCCGACGGCTGGCACATGGCCCCGGCGCAACTGAAGGACGGTGCGCTGCCGACGGCGCCCGGGCTGACCGAGGCCGGCAAGCCGGTCAGCGCCGAGATCTCGGTGAAGGACCTGGGCGGCGAGTACCTGCCCGCCCCCTACGCCCCGCAGAACTACACCGCCGAAGGCCGCTGGCGCTATGACCCGCAGACCCTGACCATCCTGTCCACCGAGGACAAGGACCGGGGTGAGGCGATCCGCAACAAGACCTATCAGGTCAACGCGGTGCTGAATGACCCGGTGGCGGAGAACTTCACCCTGGCCAAGCCCGGCACGCCGTCGGACGCCAAGGTGACGGCCGCGGTGCCGGACGACGTGCCGAAGCCGATCATGGAGATCACCAACCAGGTGACCCGTGACGCCTCCACCCCGGTGCTGAAGGCGGCCGCGATCCAGGCCTTCCTCTCCGATCCGGAGAACTTCAACTACTCCACCACCGCCCCGGCCGGTGACGGCTTCGAGGTGCTGACCAACTTCCTCACCAAGGACAAGGCCGGCTACTGCGTGCACTTTGCCTCCTCGATGGCGCTGATGGCCCGGCTGGAGGGCATCCCGTCGCGGGTCTCGGTGGGCTTCCTGCCCGGCGAGAAGAAGGGTGACCACTACGAGGTCAAGGCCAGCAACATGCACGCCTGGCCGGAGCTCTACTTCGCCAACTACGGCTGGGTGCGCTTCGAGCCCACCAGCCGGGTGGCCTCCGCGCCGGAATGGTCGCTGGTGAACAAGGACGTCAAGCCGCTCCCGTCGGCCACCGCCTCCAGCGGCGCCAGCTCCAAGAACCCCAGCCAGTCCCCCAGCGCCACCCCGAGCGCCAGTGCCAGCGCGAGCACCTCGCCGGCGCCCGGCCCGACCACCCGGATCCCGTGGACCAAGGTGCTGGGCATTGCCCTGGCCGTGCTCGGCCTGCTGGGCCTGCTCAGCCTGCCGGCGATCATCCGGCTGGCCAGCCGTCGCCGCCGGCTGAACGCCGCGGGCGACCCGCACCAGCGGGTGGCCCATGCCTGGGCCGAGATCCGCGACACCCGCTACGACCTGGGGCTGCCCTGGCCCAATGGCACGCCGCGCGAGGTGGCCCAGGACGTCTCCGGACAGTTGGAGGAGACCGGCGCCGACGCCCTGGACCGGGTGGCGATGGACGTGGAACGATCCCGCTACGCCCGCACCTTGGGCGACGTCGACGACGAGCTGGCCGAGGACACCCGTCTGGTGCGTCGCCAACTGCTGGACGGATCCAGCAAGACCGACCGCTTCCTGGCGCTCTGGGCACCGCGCTCGCTGTGGCTGCGGCTCACCGGCCGGGCCGATCGGCGCGGCATCGTGGTGGAGAAGGTGGAGGAGCGGGAGTACATCTCCTGATCCGGTCAGGACAAGGGCCAGGGCGCATCCGCGGTGGATGCGCCCTGGCTGCGTGTTCGGTTCTGTGCTCAGCGATCGTGACTGCGATCCGGCCCGTCGGTGTGCGACGGCTGCCCGGGAAGCCGCGGATCCAGGTCTTCCCGGAGGTCCGAGGCGCCACCCTGCCCGCGCAGCTGTTCGGAGAGCAGCACCGCGGAGACCAGCATGATCACGAAGCCCAGCACGCTGACCACCGGATGCACCTGCATCCCGCCGACCAGGCCTGCCAAGCCCACCAGGAAACCCAGGACGAGCACGCCGGTGCGCCGTGGCGGCAGCAGCTTCGGCGCCGCGGAGTCGCCGCGCAAGGTGCGGGCGAGCGACGGATCGTCGGCCGCAAGCGAGGCCTCCAGTTGGTCGAGCAAGCGCTGTTCCTGCTCCGAAAGAGCCATCGCCGCCTCCTGGGGTTCATTGGGCCACCGGCCATTCGGCCACCTGGGTAAAAGCAAGTCTAGGTCCGCTTTCGACGGCGCGAAAGGGATGGTGCCGTCCTCATCAGCGACGGGTCAGCGTCGCCCGCTGCACCGCCGCCGGGCCAAAGCGGTTGACCACCTCATCGGCCACCAGTTCCACCTCCCGCATCCCCTTCTCTGGGGCATCCAGCGGCAGTTGCTGGAAGGCCTGCCCCTGCTCCACCAAGCCCTCCACCCGCACCCCCACCCGTCGGATCCGGGCCCGCTGCAGGTTCAGCTTGCGGTAGGTGCGCCAGGCGCCGTCGAAGATCTCGTCGGTGACGTCGGTCAGGCCGGTCAGCGTGGTGGAACGGCTCAACGTGCTGAAATCCGCAAAACGGAGCTCGATGGTGACCACCCGGCCCAGCATCCGGGCCCGACGCATCCGGGAGGCCACCCGGGCGCACAGCCGCAACAACTCGGTGCGCACCACCTGCGCGTCGTCGGTGTCCCGGGCGAAGGTCTCCTGCGCACCGATGGAACGTTCCGTCTGCTCCGGCACCACCCGTCGGGCATCCCGCCCCCAGGCAAGGTCATGCAGCAACCCGCCCTGATTGGCGCCGAAGGCCCGCTGCAACGTCGCCCGCGGGGTGTGCGCCAGATCCGCGATGGTGAGCAGCCCCAGCTTGTGCAGCTTTCCGGCCGTCGACGGCCCCACCCCCCACATCTTCTCCACCGGCAACGGATGCAGGAAGTCGATCACCTCGTCGGGGCGCACCAGCACCAGCCCGTCGGGCTTGGCCTGCTTGCTGGCCAGCTTGGCGACGAACTTGCTCGGCGCGATCCCCACCGAACAGGCGATCTGCTGCTCGTCGGCCACCTGCGCCCGCAACCGCTCCCCGATCAACGCCGGATCCCCCAGCCGACGAAGCGCTCCGGTGATGTCCAGGAAGGCCTCGTCGATGCTGCCCGCCTCCACCTGCGCCGTGATCGTCTCGAAGATCGCGAAGACACCTTGCGAGACCAGCTGGTAGCTGTCGAAATCCGGCGGCACCGCCACCGCCTGCGGACACAGCCGACGCGCCTGCGTCGAACTCATCCCACCCTCGATGCCATACCGGCGGGCCTCGTAGTTGGCGCTCAGCACCACCCCACGCTGCGCACCACCGACGAAGAAGGGCCGGTTGCGCAGCTCCGGACGACGGGCCAGCTCGACGCTGGCGTAGAAGGCATCCATGTCCACGTGCAGTATTACGCGAGGGGGGACGACCCCCCTCGAACCCCCCGCGCTCCGCACGGCATCCAACTGCGCTCGCCCCTCGCGCCATGCCGACTGTGCTCCGCCAACCGAGCGATTCATCGGCCGGAGCTTCCGGGCGAGGAGTGCCACAGCTTGCGCGGCGGCTGGCTGGCGGGCACGCCGGCCGGTTTCACGTCGGCATAGGGCGACTGCTTGAAGCCACTGGCGTGCACCAGCACCCGACGCTGGCCCATCCCGCCGGCCCTGGTCTCGTGCTCGGGGCCGCCGGTGGCGGCGGGCGGCGAGGTGCGCCAGTCGGTGTAGGCCTCCACGTCTCGCCCCTCGACAGGCTCGGGGATCGTGGTCTGGTTGGCATCGGGGATCCGGTCGAGCACCTCCAGCACCGCGGCCAGGGCCGCCCGTCGCCCATCGCCGGAATCCAGCCGGGAACGCCAGATCTGGTGCAGCTCGGCCAGGTCCCAGGCGCCGGTGGCGCGCAATGAGACCCCGCGCGGGCCCGTGCGCCGCAACTCCCCGCGCACCACCAGCAGCCAGGAGTTGAAGACGGTGGCGGCATAGGGGCCCTGCGCATCCTCGAAGAAGGTGCAGTCCACCGGCCCGGTGGCGTCATCCAGGGTGAGGAAGACCACCCGTCGCCCGGACCGCACCGGCGGGGTCTGGGTGGCCACCTTCACCCCGGCCACCAGCAGATCCGCCTTCTGCCGCCGCTTCAGCAGATCGGCCGAGGCGGTGGTCCGCAGCTCGTCCAACAACTCCCGGTAGCCCTCCACCACATGCCGGCTGGCATCCAGCCCCAGGATCTCCAGCTCGGCGGCCAACCGCTCGTCGTGGTCCATCTCCGGCAGGCCGGTGGCGACGACGTCAGTGGGTGGGGCTTCGACAAACCCAGCCAGCGAGTTGTCGACAAACCCCTCGACCGGCTCGGGGATCGTGGCTGGGTCGGCCTCCCCATCCTCGACCGGCTCGGTGAAGTCCAGCGCCAGCTGCACCCCGGCGAGCCGCTCGGCGGCCCGGCCGGGGATCACCTCTCCCCGGGCCTGGCGCCGGGCCAGGTCTCGCGGATCGTCCCCGGCGGCAGCTGTCGGCAGGCTGGCTCGGCGCAACCCCCGGGCCCGGCTGGCGGTGCGGGCATCCACCCGGGCCTGGCGCACCAGATCCGCCAGCGCCAGCAACAGGTCGCGCCGGGTCAGCCGGCCGTCCCGCAGCACCGACGACGGCCGCCCCACCCCGTAGAGCTCGTCGAAGGCACCGGCCAGCACCAGATTCTCGGCCAGCGGCGCCGCTGGCTGCGCCCGGGCCCAGAAGTCACTCAGGCTGGTGTAGGGCTGCCCGGCCACGATCCGCGCGATCTCGGTCTCGCTGATCCCCTTCACGTCGGCCAGGCTGAGCCGGATCGCCCAGCCCGAGCCGTTGGGCAGACCGGCGGCGGGCCTCTCGACAGGCTCGGGGACCGTGGCCGGGGCGGGCTCGGGGTGCGTGCGTTCCACCCGGTAGCTGGCGGCGCTGCGATTCACGTCGACACCCAAGACGGTGATCTTGCAGCGGCGAGCCTCTTCCAAGATCAACCTCTTGGGATACATCCCCGGGTCATGGGTGAGCACCCCGGCCAGGAAGTGCGCGGGGTGGTACCACTTCAGCCAAGCGGACTGGTAGGTGGGCAGCGCGAAGGCGGCCGCGTGCGCCTTGCAGAAACCGAAGCTGGCAAAGGCTTCCAGCACCTGCCAGATGCGCTCCACCAGCTCGGCGGAGTAGCCGCGGCTCCGGGCCAACGGGACGAACCAGTCCTTCACGTCCAGCTGACCGGCCGCATCCCCCAGTGCTCGTCGAGCCTCATCCCCCTGGGCCAGGCTGCATCCGGTGATGATCGAGATGATCTTGATGATCTGTTCATGGAAGACCACCACCCCGCCGGTCTCGGCCAGCGCCGGAACAAGATCAGGATGCAGGAAGCTGGGCGCGGACCAACCCTGCCGGGCATTCAGGAAGGGGACCACCATGTCGCTCTTGACCGGCCCGGGGCGAAAGAGCGAGATGTCGATGATGATGTCGTTGAAGGTGCTCGGCCCGAACTTGCCGACCAGTTCGCGCTGACCGGGCGACTCGATCTGGAAGCAGCCCAAGGTCTGGGCGTGGCCGATCATGTCGTAGACCGCCGGATCGTCGAAGGGGGCCAGGGCGTCGATGTCGGGCGCGCCGCCGGTGGTGCGTTCCAGTTCGGTCAGGGCGTGCGCCATCGATGACTGCATCCGGATGCCCAGCACGTCCAGCTTGAGCAGGCCCAGGTCCTCCACGTCGTCCTTGTCGAACTGGCTCATCGGGAAGCCGCCGAAACTGGCCTCCAGCGGGGTGCGGCGGGCCAGGCTGGAGTCACTGAGGATCACCCCGCAGGGGTGCAGCGCGACATGCCGGGGCAGCCCGTCGAGGGATTCCACCAGGCCGAACAGCACGTCCAGCCGGGGTTCGGCCAGCCCGGCGGCGCGCAGCTCCGGCAGGTCGCGCAGCGCCTTGCGGGCGTCGCGGGCACGGATGTGCGGGAAGGCCTTGGCGATCGCGTCGGCCTCGGCGGGCGGCATGCTGAGCGCGGCGGCGACGTCGCGCACCGCATGCCGCACCCGATAGGTCTCCAGCATGGCGACGCAGGCCACCCGGCTGCCGCCGAAGGTCTCCAGCACCTTCTGGTAGATCTCGGTGCGACGAGCGGATTCCACGTCCAGGTCGATGTCCGGCAGCGCCTGGCGCAGCGGGGAGAGGAAGCGCTCCATCACCAGCCCATAGGCCAGCGGGTCGACGCCGGAGATCCCCAGCAGGTAGTTGACCAGGCTGCCGGCGCCCGAGCCTCGGGCGGCGCAGCGGATGCCCAACTCCCGCACCAGGCCGACCACCTGGGCGACGGTGAGGAAGTAGGCGGCATAACCCAGCTGGCCGATCACGTCGAGTTCCTCGTCCAGCCGGCGACACACCTGATCCGTGGACCGGCCGTAGCGTTCGGCGATCCCGGCCTCGCAGTGGGCCCGCAGCTCGGCCATCGCCTGCCCGGTGGTGGTGCCCAGCATCTCGAACTCGGGCAGGTGCAGTTCCCCCAACCCGATGTCGGCGCGCGGATCCAACCGGCAGCGCAACGCGGTGAGCCGAGTGTCGGCCAGCAGCCGCTCAGCGCCGGTGCTGCCCCGCCCAGCCAGCCGCGCGACATCCTCGGCCAGCCGCAGCATCTGCTTGCCGCTCTTGAGGTGGGCCTCGGCATTGCGCCGGTCCACATTGCGTGCATCCAGCGGCACCAGCCGTCGGGCGGCATCCAGCACGTCGATGGTGGCGGCCTGGCGACGTTCGGCCATCCGCACCTGGTTGGTCAGCACGGCGGTCAGCCGGTGCTCGTCGGCCAGCGCCAGCATCCGCCCGGCCTGGTGGGCGCTGGCCACCCCGTCGCCGCCCACCTGGTGATTGGTGACACCCACCAACAAGCACTCGGGGCCCACCAGATCCAGCCAGTGGTGCAGTTCGTCGCGGGCCAGATCCGCCCGGCCGGCGGCGATGTGCAGCCCGAACTGGCTGTCCGCCCCCAAGGTGACCAGCAGGTTGCCGTCGGCGGCGTGCCGGGCGACCAGCTCGGGAGTGGCGACGGGTTTGCCACGCTCCCCCGCCAGGTGGGTGTCGGTGACCAGCCGGCACAGGTCTGCCCAGCCGTCGCGACTGGTGGCGGTGGCCACCACCCGGGGCAGCCGGGCATCGCGCAGTTCACCGCCGCGGGCCGCGGTGCGCCGACGGGTGGCCGGGCGCGGCTGACCGGCGAAGGGCACGGCCAGATCCACCCCGACCACGGGAGCGACGCCGGTGCGCAGGCAGGCCTTGGCAAAGCGAACCGCCCCATAGAGCCCGTCGCGGTCGGTCAGGGCCAGGGTGTCCATGTCCTGCGCGGCGGCGGCCGCCACCAGCTCGCCGGGGTGGCTGGCGCCGTACTGCAGCGAGTAGCCCGAGGCCACCCGCAGGTGGACGAAGGGATCCATCGCTCAGTCCACCACGGTGCGCAGCCGCCAACTGCCATCGGCCCAGGCATGGTCCAACTCGTAGACGCCGCGGCTGAGGTACTGGCCAGCGGCGGCCTCCACCCGCCACACCTCGCGCTCACGCAACAGGTCATCGCTGCCGGATTCGGCGTGCTCCCACCAACTGCCCGACTCGATCCAGCGTTGCTGCACCGTCAGCACCCGCCAGAGCTTGTTGCGCCACAGGAACTGGCTGGGCCCCTCGTCGTCGCCGACCCGCCCCAGCCGCACCTCGATGGCCTCATCACACCTGCGCACGGCGACCTCCAGACGATCATGAATCGAACATGATTTCGATCAAGAGCCACTATAGACGCCGCCACCGACAGAAGACGAGGGCCGAGGACCAGGGGCCGTGCTGAGGGGGCAAACATGAGACTGGTCACAATTCACTGGGCCTGACCCCAATGTGAAAGCATGTGGGGTGAGATGACCGAAATTCCCCCGATCGGCCGCCGAGACCCCTCGTCCTCGCCGAATCTGTTTGCCGACCGTCTGAGTGAGGCCATCACCCAGCGGGGCCTCTCGCTGCACCGGATCCAGAACAAGCTCGCCGCGCAGGACCTGCGGGTCTCCACCGCGACGCTGAGCTACTGGGCCACCGGGCGTTCCCGCCCCACCCGCAACCGTTCCCAGGACGTGGTCAACGCGCTGGAGAGCATCCTGGGCGTCGATCCCGGTCACCTGTTGTGGGCGATGACCGGCGACCCCGGCTGGCAGAACATCAACGACCTGCTGCCCCAGGCCGACTACCTACCCCCCGATCTTGAGGAGATCACCCACAAGCAGGCCAAGAACTGGCGACGGATGATGGTGCATGACGTCTCCTACATCGGCTCCGACCACATCGAGACCCACACCATCACCACGCAGGTCTCCCGCGCCGAGGTGGACAATGTGGACGGCTGGACCTCCGTGGTGCAGGCCGAACCCGGGCAGAGCGCCGGCATCCAGCCGCTGTCGGGCATGACCATGCAGAACATCCGCACCATGCCCGGTGACAACCTGACCCTGGCGGAGGTGAAGCTCCCCCGAGCGCTGCGTCGCGGCGAGTCGATCCTCACCACCCAACGCTGCGACTACGGCCCCGGCGGCAAGCCCACCACCCGGATCGGCCGGGCCGTCCCCGCCCCGACGGACCTGCTGGTGCTGGAGGTGCATTTCCAGGGCAGCCCGCCCAAGCACATCGAACGCAGCTTCACCGATCCCAACACTGGCCAGGTCACCCGGATCAGCAAGTCGCTGTTCATCGCGCCCGACCAGGCGCACTGCGTGATCACCAATGCCGCCGTCGGCACCCACCTGCTGGTCCTGGAGTGGTGAGGGCAGGCCGGAGCACCCTCTAGGCTGGGAATCATGGAACTTCTTCCCCTCACCTTCGCCTCCGGGTGGGCCTCCGGGCTGAATGCCTGGGCGACGGTGCTCGTGCTGGGGCTGCTCGGCCGCTTCGCGCACGTCGGGGAGGTTCCCACCGGTTTCCAGCGCGCCGACGTGCTGATCGTGATGGCGGTGCTGGCGACGATCGAACTGCTGGCGGACAAGATCCCGCTGCTGGACTCCACCTGGGATGCCGCCTCCACCGTCGTGCGTCCCGTGGCCGGCGCGGTGATCGCCGCCCTGATCGCCGGGCAGACCGGATCGCTGACCACCATCGCGCTGGCCAGCATCGGCGGGGTGAGCGCGCTGCTCAGCCACATCACCAAATCCGGCCTGCGACTGGCGATCAACACCTCCCCCGAGCCAGTCAGCAATGTGGCCGCCTCGGTGGCCAATGACGTCTCCCTGGTGACCGTGCTCGCGCTGGCCGCCGAACACCCCGTGCCCGCGGCCGTACTGGCCGGGGTGCTGTTGGTGACCGGGCTGGTGCTCTTCGCCCTGGTCTTCACCCAGATCCGACGCGGGGTCGCGATGGTGCGGCGCAACCTGGCCGGCCTGCGGGGATCGACCGAGCGCGGAATGCACGAGGACGGCCGGTGACCCCACCCGACCAGACACCGGCCACCGTGCTGGTGCGGGGTGCCACCCTGACCGGGATGGCCGCCGCCGCCCGGCTGGCGAAGGCCGGTCACCACGTCGTGCTGGACGCCGACGGACTGCCCGACGGCGGCCACTGGGCCAGCCACCCGCACCTGGGCGTCGAGACCGATGAACTGCCGCAGCACTTCCGACTGCCCGCCAGCTGGCGAGACCTGTTCAAGAAGTCCGGCCGGGCCTTCGACGCCGAACTGACCCGGCACGGGCTAAACCTGATCCCCGCGCCGGAGCAGGTGCACCGCTTTGCCGACGGACGCCAGTTCGTGCTGCCCAGCGAACGCGGCGCCCAGTTCCACGCCGTCGAGCACGCCTTCGGCCAGTCCGCCGCACAGCGCTGGACCGAGCTGCTGGACGATCTCGACGAGTTGTGGCAGCGGCTGCGGCTGGTGGGGCTGGAACGCCCCGTCGAGGACGACACCTTCACCCGGCAGACCCGGGCCGGCCTGTCCTGGCGCACCAGCCTGGACGAGCTGGCTGAGCGCACCGGTAACCCTCACCTGGCCCGGATCGTGCGGATCCAGGGAGACCTTGCCGGCGCCTCCCCCGGCCGCAATCCGGCGCTGCTGGCCATCCGGCTGGCCATCCATCGTCGCTTCAGCCACTGGCAGCTGGTGGACGACGACGGCGTCAGCCAGCGCGCCTCCCGGCTGGTGGAACTGTTGGCCGAACGGCTCGAGCTGCGCGGGGTGGAGCGCATCGGCGCCCCCGCACCCCTGCTCGGCTCCGGCCTGCCCGACCTGTCGGACATCACCCCCGCCCCCAGCACCGACGCCGACATCCTGCTGGACACCATCCCCCACCAGCAGGTTGGGCTGCTCGGCCGTCCGCTGGGCCGGCCCGCGATGGCCCCCACCGTGCGGCAGGAACTGCTCGACGGCCTGGACGACGAGTTGCGTCCGCTGGCCCGTTGCCCGGAGAACCCGGCGGTGGAACTGGGCATCGTCGAGCTGGTGGACCACACCGCCGGCACCCCGGTGGTCAGTTGGCATCGCCCGCTGGCCGACGGCCGGGTGCTGCGCACCGTGCACGACCACAACCATCCCCGGCCGGACCTGTCCTGGGGGCTGGCGCCCAGTACCTTCAAGGACTGGCAGCACCGCCCCAAACTGAAGATCGACCAACACCGCTGGGCGGCCTCGTCGGCCAGCCACGCCGGCCCGGACCCGTGGGGGGAACTGCTCAGCGCGGCACTGGCCGCCTACGGCATCCATGAACAGCTGACCGGGGAGGACATTCGTCCCACCAACCGGAATCCCCCACCGCCGCGGCGACAGGCCAGACCCGGCCGTCGGTAG
Organism: Luteococcus sp. H91; assembly: GCF_038433135.1. Taxonomy (NCBI): domain Bacteria; kingdom Bacillati; phylum Actinomycetota; class Actinomycetes; order Propionibacteriales; family Propionibacteriaceae; genus Luteococcus; species Luteococcus sp. H91. The sequence goes on from NZ_JBCDMV010000006.1 coordinate 67,866, forward strand.
CGTAAAGTGGTCAGGCAAGTCTTCAGTGAGGAATAGCCCCTTGACCGATCCGCAGCGCCCCGAGACCACCACCGACCAGCAAGCCCTGCTGGACAGTGAACTGGCCGTCGAGCAGCGCCACGTCGACCGCGTGCACGCCCAACTCGAGGTGGCCACGGCCTCCGCGAAGCAGGTGGAGGCCGAAGGTCGCAACAAGTTCGTCACCGACCGCGGCAACTGGATGCGCGAGGAGGACGGCACCGCCCTGTTCGAGCGCGACGCCTTCGCCTTCCAGGCCGCCAAACGGCTGGCGGTGCTGGACGCGGAGCACGAGGGGCTGGTCTTCGGCCGACTGGACCTGCGGGGCGAGGAGCACCGCTACATCGGCCGGATCGGGGTGCGAGACGACGACTACGAGCCGTTGGTGATCGACTGGCGCGCGCCCGCCGCGGAGCCCTTCTACCGGGCCACCGCCAACAACCCGATGGACGTGATCCGCCGTCGGGTGCTGCGCTGCCGCGACGACCGGGTGATCGGGATCGAGGACGACCTGCTGGACGACTCGGTGCCCACCGACCTGCCGGTGATCGGCGAGGGCGCCCTGATGGCGGCGCTCAGCCGGGCCCGCGGGCACCAGATGAAGGACATTGTCGCCACCATCCAGGCGCAGCAGGACGAGGCGATCCGCGCCCCCTACCAGGGTGTCACCGTGATCGCCGGCGGGCCGGGCACCGGCAAGACCGTCGTCGCGCTGCACCGCGCCGCCTACCTGCTGTACTCCAACCGCAAGCGGCTCGAGAAGGGCGGCGTGCTGGTGGTTGGCCCCTCCAGCGTCTTCATGAACTACATCGAGCGGGTGCTGCCCAGCCTGGGCGAGGATTCGGTGACGCTGAAGTCGATCGGTTCGGTGGCCAGCGACGTGCTGCGCACCGCTGTCGACCGGGTGGATGGTGCGCAGGCAGCGACGCTGAAGGGCTCGCTGCGGATGCTGCCGCTGCTCAAGCGGCTGGTCGTCTCCCCCGCCGTCGAGTATGACGAGGCCTTGCAGCTGCGGGTCAGCGTCAAGGGCGAGGTGCTCACCCTGAAGGCCGACAAGCTGCGCCGGATGCGCGCCGACCTGCTGGCCAGCCACAAGAACAACCGCTCACGCGAGGTGGCCGAACAGGCCGTCGTGAACGCGCTGTGGAGTCGCTTCCCCGCCGACGAGCACGACCTGGACCGTGACCAGTTCGAGGATGCGGTGACCGGTCAGGCCGCCTTCCAGATGATGATGAATGCCTGGTGGCCGCTGCTCTCCGCGCCCCGGGTGCTGGCTCGCTGCGCCGATGCCGCGCTGCTGCGCCGCGTCGCCGGCGACCTGCTCAGCGAGGACGAGTGCGAGGTGCTGGCCGAGAGCTTCGCCGCCACCACCTCCAACGAGGACGACGACCGCTCCACCGGCTGGTCGGTGGCCGACATCGCGCTGCTGGACGAGCTGGTCAGCATCATCGGCCCCACCCCCCGCAGCGAGGAGCGTGACGAGCCGCTCTTCCTCGAGGGGATGGACCAGGTGGCGGAGATCGTCACCACCGCCGACCTGCTGCGCGACGAGCGCGAGGACAGCCTGGACGACGAGCCGCACAACACCTATGCCCACGTCCTGGTGGACGAAGCGCAGGACGTCACGCCGATGCAGTGGCGGATGCTGCGCCGCCGCGGCCCGCAGGCCTCCTGGACACTCGTCGGTGACCCGGCGCAGTCCTCCTGGCCGGTGCCCGCCGAGACCGAGCAGGTGATGCGCGAGCTGATCGGCACCGCCCCGCACCGCACCTTCCGGCTCACCAAGAACTACCGCTCCCCCGCGGAGGTCTTCCGGCTGGCCGCCAAGGTGATCACCCCGGTCTTCCCCGACGCCGACCTGCCCGAGGCGGTCCGCTCCACCGGCAACGACCCGCTGCTGGTGACCGCCCCGCGCGGTGACCTGATGACGGCGATCGGCGAGCAGGTGGCCACCCTGTCCGAGCAGGTGGACGGCACCATCGGGATCATCGTCCCGCCGTCGCTGATGCGCACGGTGCGCCGCCAGGCCTCCGCGCAGCCGCAGATCGTCGAGAACCTGGAACGCTGCGTCGTGGTCACCCCGTTGGAGAGCAAGGGCCTGGAGTACGACGGCGTGCTGGTGGTCAGCCCCGACGACATCGTCGAGGAGACCCCGGGCCGGGAACGAGTGCTCTACGTGGCGCTGACCCGCCCCACCCAGCGGTTGACCATCCTGGACGTCGACGGACGTCCGGGCGCCTGGCGACGGGTGCTGTGAGCCGCCGCCTGTGCTGGGTCAGTGGAAGCAGAGCAGGTACATCAGGACGATGTTGCCCGCCAGCAGGATGGCAGCGGTGGGCAGCTGCGCCTTGATCGGGCCGTAGCTGTCCTCCAGTTCCAGCAGCGCCGCCGGCACCAGGTTGAAGTTGGCGGCCATCGGCGTGCACAGCGTGCCACAGAAGCCGGCCAGCATGCCGATCGCGAAGATCGAGGCCGGGGTGCCGTCGAACTGCTGCACCAGCACCGGCCAGCCGACGGCCGCGGTCATCACCGGGAAGGCGGCGAAGGCATTGCCCATGATCACGGTGAACATCGCCATCCCCAGGCAGTAGACCACCACGGCGGCGAAGAGCTTGCCCTCCGGCAGGATCATGGTGGTGATCCTGCCGACGGCATCACCCACACCGGCCGCCTTGAACAGCATTCCCAGCGTGGCCAGGAATTGCGGCAGGATCGCAGCCCAGCCGATGTGACCCAGCAGCCGGTCGCCCTCCCGGAAGGGCTCGGCGATGTCGCGCACCCGGAAACGCCAGCAGGCCACCGCCAGCGCCACCAGTGCGGCGATCCCCAGGCCGATGATGGTGGCCATCGACGGCTCGAAGAGCGGGCGGCCACCCAGCGAGGCGTGGTTCAGGCCCAGCGCCGCCGCGATCCCGGCCACGACGGGGATCATCAGGGCCGGTACGAAGAGCCAGTTGCCGTAGCGGGCGGCGGTGAGCTCCCGCTGCTCGTCGGAGGTTGAGTCCAGGGTGCCGCGCCCGGGGAAGCCGAGACCGGCCAGCGCCACCAGCAGCAGCACCGCGATCCCCTCGATGAAGGCGGATCCGGTCTTGTCCACCACGAAGGTGCCGTAGACGAAGCAGAAGGCCACCAGCGTCCAGAAGGCGGCCGAGCCGAAGCGCTTGGCGTCGCTGCGGTCGCGCAGCCGGATCAGGGCAATCAGCAAGAAGATCGCAGCGCACAGCCAGTAGAACCATTCGACCTTGATCATCGTTCGGCTCCTTCGGTGGTGGGAGCCGGTTCCCCGGCCTCGGTCGGGGCGTCGGCCGGGGCGGTGTCACCCTCGGCGGCCATTGACGCAAGCGAGCGGTCGAGCAACAGCAGCCGTGGGGTGTGCACCAGGAAGGCCAGGATGGCTGTGGGGATGGACCACAGGGCGATCTGGATCGCCTCCAGCTTGAGCCCATAGGTGGCGTCGACGAAGCCGGTGATCAGCAGGATGGAGCCGATCGCGATGAAGACGTCCTCGCCGAAGAAGAGTCCGATGTTGTCAGCGCTGGTGGCGTAGGAACGCAGCTTCTCCCGCATTCGGGTTGTGTAGCGCGGGTGGCTGCGCTCGACGGCGGCCTCGGCCATCGGGACGATCAGCGGCCGAACGGCCTGTGCCGGGCCACCGATCGCGGCCAGACCGAGGGCGGCGGTCGCCTGGCGCAGCGCGAGGTAGGCCACCAGCAGCCGACCGGCGGTCATCCCCTTCAACTTGCCCATCAGCCGTCGAGCCTGTTGCATCAGACCGTAACGTTCCAGCAGACCGATCACTGGCAACACGATGATGAAGACGCTGACCGAGCGGGAACTGGCGAAGCCGGTGCCGAAGGCCTCGACGATCTTCACCGGCGAGATGCCGCCCAACAATCCGGCGGCGACACCCGCGGCGGCCACCACGAGCATGGAATTGATGCGCAATGCGAAGCCGATCACCACGATGGCGACGGCCAGGAGTACCCACATGTTGTGCTCCTCGTCGAGCTCGGCCCAAGGAGCCGGGCGCCGCGCTTCGGCACCGCGCCGCAATCTAGATGTTGTTGAACAATCTTGGCAAGACCTCAGCCTCAGCTGAGTTCCTCCTCGGCCCGCAAGAGGTAGAGCTCCAGCACTCCCCGGGCCCGCGCCAGCTGGCCGGCCCGCAACAGGTCCGCAATCCGCTGGTTCTCGTCCAGGAAGCTCTCGTGCACCGCTCGCGGATTGCCCAGCGTCAGGTAGCGCAACCGGGTCTGGGCGGTCACGATCCGCATCAACCGGCTTGCCACGGGATTGTCCGCCAGCTCCACCAGCGCCATGTGGAAGAGCGCATTGGCGGTGCCCACCCCCACCCAGTCGTCCCGGTCCCGGGCGCGAGCGGCCAGCACGACGGTGTGCACCAGCCGCTCCAGCGCCGCGGAATCTGGGGCCAGCTGGCACTGGACCGCCCGCGCGGCAAGGTCATCCAACGCGCCCAGCTCCAGGTGGCGACGGACCGCGAAGAGGTGCCGGGACTCCTCGGGCCCGATCCGGCGGACGAAGACACCTCGGTTGGGGTGGTGCTCCACCAGCTGCTCATGGGCCAGCATCCGGAAGGCCTCGCGCAGGGTGTTGCGACTGACCGCCAGGCGCTCCCCCAGCTGCACCTCGTCCAACCGCTGGCCGGGTTGGTAGCCGCCGGCGAGGATACCGTCGGCCAGACGGACGAAGCAGCGTTCCACCCGGGGCGGTTCGCGATGCTCCATGGCCATTGGTTCCCTTCACGACATCCCCTGCAGCGCCCGGCGGACACCCGCCATCAGTCTCCCAGACCCCGACCCAACGGGGGTGTGCATCTTGACAGGGTCGAGATCGTTGAACAATCTTGGCCCATGACGCAAGCGCTGCGAACCATCGACCTGAACGCCGACATGGGCGAGAGCTTCGGCCAGTGGCGGATGGGTGATGACCGGGCCCTGCTGGACGTGGTCACGTCGGCCAATGTGGCCTGCGGTTTCCATGCCGGCGATCCCCTGGTGCTCGCCGAGACCCTGCAATTGGCCGCCGAACGAGACGTGGTGGTGGGGGCCCACGTCTCCTACCGGGATCTGGCCGGCTTCGGCCGCAGCTTCATCGACGTCGACCCCGGCCAGTTGCGGGCCGAGCTGGTCTACCAACTGGCCGCCATCACCGGGGTTGCCCGCACCGTGGGCGCGCGAGTGGCCTATGTGAAACCGCACGGGGCGCTCTACAACACGATCGTGCACCACCAGGGGCAGGCCACCGCCGTCGTCGAGGCGGTCCAGGTCATCAACCAGACGTTGGAGTCGCCGCTGGCCATTCTCGGCCTGCCCGGGGCCCTGGTGCTGGAACTGGCCGAGCAGGCGGGGATCGCGACGGCCCGGGAGGCCTTCGCGGATCGCGGCTACACCCCCGAGGGGAGGCTGGTCTCGCGTCGCGAACCGGGCGCGGTGCTGCACGACGCAGATGAGGTGGCCCGGCGGATGGTGGAGCTGGTCACCACCGGCAGCCTCACCGCCGTCGACGGCAGCCGGGTACAGATCCAGGCCGATTCCATCTGCGTCCACGGCGACTCCCCCGGCGCGGTGGCGATGGCCCGGGCCGTGCGCGTGGCGCTCGACCAGGCGGGCATCACCCTGAAGAGCTTCCGATGAGCGTCCAGGCCCGGCTGCTCAGCGCTGGCCGGACCTCGGTGCTGGTGGAACTGCCCGATGCCACCACCCGACGCCAGCTGCACCAGACGCTGCTGAACCACCCGGCACCCGGCGTGGTGGATCTGGTGCCGGCCGCCCGCACCGTCAGCCTGCAGTGCGCCGACGCCGAGGCCCTGCCCGCGGCCGTCGCACACCTGCGGGCGCTGCTGGCCGCCGGGCTGGACGCCGCCCAGGCCACCGACACACCCCCGACCACCATCGACGTGCGTTATACCGGTGAGGATCTGGCACAGGTGGCCGGGCTCCTGGGCACCGACACCGCCGAGGTGGTGCGTCGGCACACCGGCCAGCTGTGGACCGTCGAGTTCGCCGGCTTCATGCCCGGCTTCGGTTACCTCAGCGGCGAGAACGGCGGGTTGGAGGTGCCCCGGCTGAAGACGCCCCGCACCCGGATCCCGCCGGGCAGCGTCGCGCTGGCCGGGGAGTTCACCGGCATCTACCCGCAGGCCTCGCCCGGCGGTTGGCAACTGATCGGCAGCACCGACGCCGTGCTCTGGGATCCGCAGCGCACACCCCCGGCCCTGCTGGTGCCGGGTGCCCGGATCCGCTTCCGGGAGGTGCGCTGATGGCAGGCCTGGTGGTGGAACGCGCGGGGCTGCGCACCCTGGTGCAGGATTTGGGCCGCCCGGGCCTGGCCAGCCTGGGGATCAGCGCCAGCGGCGCGTGGGATCGGGCAGCCTTCGCCCTGGCCAACCGGATCATCGGCAATGCACCCGGCCTGGCCTGTCTGGAGGTGGTACTGGGCCAGCTGGCGGTACGCGCCGTCGACGGCGACCTGCTGGTGGCGCTGACCGGCGCACCCTGCCCGCTGACGGTGGACGGCCGCCCGGTCGACGCCTTCAGCCCGGTGCTGTTGCGTGCTGGACAGCTGCTGGAGGTGGGTCAGCCGGTGGTCGGGCTGCGCAGCTACCTGGCAGCCCATGGCGGGCTGGATCTTCCCCCGGTCTTCAACAGCCGCTCCTGTGACCCGACCCGCGGGATCGGCCCCGCCGTACTGCAAGCCGGCGACCTGGTGCCCGTCGGTGCCCGGGGCGGCCGGACCATCGTCGCCAGCGACCTGTGCGTGACCAGCACGGCCCAGCGCGACGAGCTCACCCTGCGGGCGGTGTGGGGGCCGCGGCAGGACTGGTTCACCGCCGCCGCCCATCAACTCTTCACCGGGACCGCCTGGCAGGTGACCAGCGAGTCCGATCGGGTGGGGACCCGGCTCAGTGGCCCCGCCCTGGAGCGGGCCGTCGACGGTGAGCTGACCAGCGAGGCGGTGGTGCGGGGATCGGTCCAGGTGCCCAGCTCCGGCCAGCCTCTGGTCTTCGGACCAGACCACCCCACCACCGGCGGCTATCCGGTGATCGTCGTGGTGGACGGCCCCGACGCGGACCTGCTGGCCCAGGCTCGGCCGGGGCAGACCGTGCGCTTCGCGGTCAGCCGACCACGGATCCTGGCCTGATCACTGGGCCAGTGACCAGGGCCGCATCACCAGCGCCGTTCCAGCAACATCGCGAAAATCTCCCGCGTGGCCAGCGAGCGGTTCTGGGTGAAGAACTGCAGCCCGGGCGCGCCGCCGCGCAGCAGCGTCACGGCGATCTCCGACGCGATCCTGGAGCCCACCCGGCGCACCCCGGCCGGGTCGTCTGCCACCTCGGCCAGCCGCAACTGCACCTGCTGCGGCACCGGCGCGCCGGAGAGTTCCGCGAACCGCTTGACCTGGTTGATGTTGGTGATCGGCATGATGCCGGGGATGATCGGGATCTGGCAGCCCAGGTCCCGCACCCGCTGCACCAGGTCGAAATAGGCGTCGGGATTGAAGAAGAGCTGGGTGATGGCGAACTCGGCGCCGGCCTCAGCCTTGTCCACCAGGATCCGGGCATCCAGCGCGGCATCGCGCCGCTCCGGATGCACGTCGGGGAAGGCTGCCACGCCGACGCAGAAATCCCCCGCTTGCTTCACCAGCCGCACCAGCTCGGTGGCATTGGCCAGACCCTCGGGGTGCTGTTCCCACGGCACGGTGGGGCCACCCGGCATGTCACCGCGGATCGCCAGCACATGCTTCAACCCCACCTCGGCATAGGCGCCGATGGTGGTCTCCAGCTCCGCGCGGCTCTGCGAGGCGCAGGTCAGGTGCCCCATCACCGGGATCGACGAGGCCGCGGCGATCCGCCGGGTGGCGTCGATGGTGCGCTCGCGGGTGGACCCCGAGGCGCCATAGGTGACCGAGACGAAGTCCGGGCCGAGCGGTTCCAGCCGTTCGATCGCGCTGCGCAGCTGTTCCTGGGCGGCGTCGTCGCGCGGCGGGAAGAACTCGAAACCGAACAGCGGGCGATCGGCTGTGGCCAGCAGTTGGGCAATGGTGGGACGCTCCTGGGGCATGGTTTTCACCCTAGGGGCGTCGGGAATCCGACTGGCCCATCGATCCATTCGTGGACAACCTCGCCGGGAAGTAGGCTCGACGTCGTGGCCACTGCTGAGCTCCCCTTCTCCCCTGCCGATCCGGCCGGTGCGGACTTCCGCGCCGCCATCGGCACCGCGATCACCACCTTTCTGGACGAGCGTCGCGACGAGCTGTCAGCCATCGGCCCGGAACTGGACCTGCCGCTGGAACTCGCCACCGTCTTCACGGGCGGCGGCAAGCGCGTCCGCCCCGCCTTCTGCTACTGGGGACGGGTGGCCGCCGGCGGCGCGCCGACCGATCCCGACGCGCTGGTGCGCGCCGCCGCCAGTCTGGACCTGCTGCACGTCAGCGCCCTGATGCACGACGACGTGATGGACGCGTCCGACACCCGACGGGGGGTGCCCGCGGCCCACCGCCAGTTCGAGCAACTCCACCGGGCCCGGGGTGGCCGGGGCGATGCCGGGGCCTTCGGCCGGGCCGGCGCGATCCTGCTCGGCGACCTGCTGCTGGTCTGGAGCGAGCAGCTGCTGGCCAATGCCGGGGTGCCCGCCGAGCGGCTGACCGTCGCCCGCCCGCTGATCGAGGCGATGCGCACCGAGGTGACCTGCGGCCAGTTCCTGGACGTGATTGCCCAGTCCGCCCCGGCCACCGCGGATCTGGAGCAGGCCCTGATCACCGCCAACCGGGTGGTGGAGTACAAGACCAACCGTTACACGGTGCAGCGGCCGCTGCAGTTCGGTGCGGCGCTGGGCGGGGCCGACCAGGTGCTGCTGGACCAGCTGGCGCTGTTTGCGTCCCCGATCGGCCGCGCCTTCCAGTTCCGCGACGACCTGCTGGGGATCTTCGGCGACCAGCAGCTCACCGGCAAGCCCGCCGGCGACGACCTGCGGGAGGGCAAGCGCACCGTGCTGGTGGCGCACGCCCTGGCCAAGGCGCCGGCCGCCGACGCCGCCGAACTGGACGCGATGCTGGGCGACCCGTCGCTGGGCGCCGAACAGGTGGCCCGCGGCCGGGAGATCATCACCGCCAGCGGTGCCAAGGAGGCGGTGGAGAGCACCATCGACGCCGCCTTCGACCAGGCGATGGCGGCGCTGGATGCGGCAACGGTGACCGACGAGGGCCGCACCGCCCTGGTGAGACTGGCCGAGGCCTGCGTCCGTCGCGAGTACTGAGCAGAGCCCGCGGGCGCTACTGCAGTGCCGGGTTCCCCTCGCGGGAGATCGGCCCGTGCAGCACCTCGAGATGGTCATTGGCGACGACGGCCCCGTCGAGCACCGCACGAAGCGCCGCCCACGCGCCCGGATCCTCCACCGCCAGGTATTGCCAGCCCACCAGCACCAGGCTGAGCGGCTCGTCCAATCCGCGCAGGGCGGTGGTCAGGGCATCCAGTTCGGCCCCGGCCGGGTTCGGTAGGTCCAGGGCGGTGGCCAGGTCGGTCAGGTTCTGCCGCAGGCCGTCGCCCAGCTCCACCACCACGCGGCGGCCGGGTGCTTGATCGGGAACGAAGGGATGGCTCATCGGTTCACAGCTTGTCGCGGTCGATGGTGTCGGGGTCGATCGTGTTGCGGTTGATGAACTGTGCGTCGCCGCCGCCGAAGGCGGCCAGCGCGTAGCCCTCCATCTCCGGCCGGTCATCCCAGGCCTGCTGCAGCACCTGCTTGAGAGCGGCGGCGGTGGCCTGCGGGTCGTCGGCGACGGTGATCGCGGAGGAGACGGCCACCCGCAGCGCGCCGGCACCGATCACCTGCTCGATGGTGCTGGGCCTGATCCCGCCCACGGCAAACCACGGCGTCGCGTCGCGCTCCCCCAACGGCTCGCGCTGGGCGGCCTCGCGCACCAGATCCAGCCCCGGGAAGTCGACGCCGCCGCGGGAACCGCCGAAGACCGGCCCGACGAAGAGGTAGTCGGCCTGTGCCGTGCGCAGCTGGTCGGCCGAATGCACCGAGCGCCCCACCAGACTGTGTTCCGGCAGCGCCGTGCGGGCGGCCAGGATGGATTCGTCGGCGGCGCCCAGGTGCAGCACGTCTGCGCCGAAGGTCCTGGCCACGGCCAGGTCATTGCCCACCACGACAGTGGCGTTGAGCTGCAGCGCGGCGCTCTGTGCGATCTCCAGCGCGGCCAGCAGTTGCTCGGGCGTGGCGTCGGCGTCGCGCACCTGCAGCAGGTCGACGCCGCCGCGCAGCGCCTCGACGACGAAATCGCGGAAATCACCCTGCGTGGTGCGCACATCGGTGATCAGGTGCAGCTTGGCCACCTTGAGTCGGCTGGAGAGTCCCATGAGAGCAGTCACCCGCCCAGAATAGGGCGGATGGGCGGGGCGTGGATCCGTTTTGGCCAGCACGCCGCCTACACTTCACCCTGAGGGAACTTGGCCCTCGGGGCTGACACGGCCTTTCTTCCCCGACCGTGTATGGAGCTGTTGTGACCACGATGAGCATGAGCGATCCCTTGGTGGGCCGCGTGCTGGATGGTCGCTACGAGATCTTGGCGAAGCTGGCTCGTGGCGGCATGGCCACGGTCTACCGCGCACAGGATCGTCGGCTGGCTCGCACCGTCGCCATCAAGGTGATGCACGACGGCCTGGGCGACGACGCGGAATTCGCCCGCAAGTTCGACCGCGAGGCCCGCTCGGCCGCCACCCTGAGCAATCCCCACGTGGTCAGCGTCTTCGACCAGGGAATCGACCACGGCCGGCCCTACATCGTGATGGAGTTCGTCACCGGATGCACCTTGCGGCATGTGATCACCCGGGAGTCGCCGCTGCCGCCGCTGCGCGCCCTGGACGTGATGGAGAATGTGGTCAGCGCCCTGTCCAGCGCCCACGAGGCCGGGCTGGTGCACCGCGACGTCAAGCCGGAGAATGTGCTGATCAGTGACCGCGGGCAGATCAAGGTGGCCGACTTCGGCCTGGCCCGCGCCGTCACCAACCAGACCGCCACCGCCACCCAGGGCCTGTTGATCGGCACCGTCAGCTACCTGCCGCCGGAGCTGGTCACCACCGGCCGGGCCGATGCGCGCAGCGACGTCTATTCCGCCGGCGTCGTGCTCTACGAGATGCTCACCGGCAAGAAGCCGCACACCGGAGAGACGCCGATCCAAGTGGCCTACAGCCATGTGCACAACGACATTCCGGCGCCGTCGGCGGCGGTCAACGACAATGATCCGCGATCGATGGATTCCCGTCGGATCATCCCGCCCTATCTGGACGCTCTGGTGGTGGCCTGCACCCGTCGCACCCCCGCGGAACGCCCGCACGACGGCCGGGAACTGCTGCACCTGATCCGGACCGCCCGACGCGCGCTGCAGCACGGCATCCTGGATGATCCGGCACTGACCCAGCAGATGAGCGCCTCGATCGAGCGGGGCCGGGCCGAGGCCCAGACCCAGGCCATCGCCGCCTCCCCGGTGAGCCCGGTCGACGAAGCCACCACCGTCCTGCAGCGGCCGCAGGACGCCACCCGGGTGGACCTGCCACCCGTGGCGCCCTCACCGGCCACTCGGGCCCCCCAGCCGACCGTCAATCCGTACAGCCCGATGACCCCGCCGTCGCAGTGTTCCCAGCCGGTGCCCCGTCCCCAGACCGGGCCGCAACCGTGGGCTCCCATGCCGACGGGCGGTTCGCATCCCGCGCCGCACCCGAGCAGCGTCGACGCGGTCGCGGAGCAGCGGCGCCGCACCCGGCGTCGCCGTCGCGGACTGGTCTACCTGCTGCTGGTGCTGGCCCTGGCGGCCGCCCTGGCCTTCGGTTCGTGGCGCTGGTTCGGCGGGGACGAGTACGGCTCCGCCCCCAGCCTGGTCAACCAGAAGCAGTCGCAGGCCGTCGCGCTGACCCAGGCCAATGGGCTCTCCCTGGATGTGGTGCAGGAGTATTCGGAGACCGTGCCCAAGGGCGTCGTGATCCGCTCCGAGCCCGACGCCGGAAGCCGGGTTGCGAAGAATGCCACCATCACCGCCTGGGTTTCCCGCGGGCCGGAGCGGCACACCATGCCGTCGGTGGTGGGGATGAACCTGGACCAGGCTCGGGCCGCGATCGAGAAGGCCGGACTGACGGTCGGCAATGCCGGGGAGGACTACTCCTCCACCGTGCCGCAGGGGATCATCGCCACCGTCTCGCAGCCGCAGGGCGCCGTCCTGAAGCGCGGCGCGGTGATCAACCTGGTGGTCAGCAAGGGCCAGCGCCCGGTCGCCATCAAGGACTACACCGGCAAGAGCGTCGAGACCGCCCGACGTTCGCTGGAGACCGCCGGCTTCGCGGTGAAGGTCGTCGAGCAGCAGTCCGACGACGTGGACCAGGACAAGGTGATCTCCCAGAACCCCAGCTCCGGCGAGGGCAAGAATGGCCAGACCATCACCCTGACCGTCTCCAAGGGGTCCGAGAAGGTGACCGTCCCCGAGCTCTCCGGCAAGACCGAGGGCGAGGCGGCGACGGCGCTGAACACGGCTGGGCTGCAGGTGAAGGTGGTGCACGTCACCCCCCACGCGGTCCGGGAGGACAAGGTGCAGGCCAGCTACCCCACCGCCGGTGACAAGGTGAAGAAGGGCGAGACGGTCACCATCTGGATCGTCTGATTCCGCATCCGCCGCTCACACAATCCAGGGCCGTTGGTCGCGATGGTCGGCGAGAGTGGTGTTGCTCATCTCTCCCATCCGGTTGAAGGACAGGCTCCAGCCGCGCTCGTTGAGCAGGCCGTCGTGGATCAGGAAGCCCTGCGCGGCGTCGACGTCGCGGACGAAGTCGACCGTCTCCTTCATCGCCGCCCACGGGCCGTAGGCGGGGATCGCGAGCACGTCGATACCGGCCGGGACGGTGGCCAGCGAGTCGCCGGGATGGAAGAAGGTGGGCTCTCCCTCCGCCTCCAGCACCAGACCGACATTGCCGATCATCGGGATGTCACGGTGGATCACGGCGTGGGTGCCGCCGACCGCAGAGACCTTCAGCGCGCCCAGCCGCACGGAGCTGTCGGCATTGATCCCCTCGCCGCGGCCGGCCAGGTCGACGGTCTCCAGCACGCCGGGTTCGGTCAGCACCTTCGCGTCGGGATTGGCCCTGACCAAGGCCGGGAGGTGTTCCGGGTCGGCATGGTCGGGGTGCAGGTGGGTCACCAGGATCGCGTCCAGATCGGTCAACCCGTGCCATGCTTCGCTGAAATTGCCGGGGTCGATCAACAGGCGAACCCCTGCCGTCTCGACGAGCACCGCGGAATGTCCACAATGGGTGATCTGCATGGCCCCAGTCTGGCCGCCGCACGCGACGCTGTCGAGGGTCTTGACGTCCGCCCGTCCCGGACTTATCGTTTTTCATTAATACCGACAATCGATAAGGACGGGCCATGCCACCCACCCGACGCCGCGATCCGCTGGGGCCGATCGACACCATCACCTGGTTGGCCATGGTGCTGCTGTTTGCCTTGTTCGTGCTGATGGCCTCTTCCCCCATGCTCGGCGGGCACCCGGCTATCGGCAATTGGGGCACCAGTCATCCCTGCATCGAGGTGCCGCACACCGGGCTGTGGATCGGTGGTTCCGGTGAGGGCACCGACGGGGTGCAGAACCTCCGCCCCGGCGTGGAACAGGGCTATCCGGACCGCTTCCGGCTCTGCCAAGAGTCGATGTCCGCCACCGATCGTGCTCTGTCCAGCGTGCCGGTGCTGCTGGACCTGCTGTGGACGATCGGCTTCCTGCTCCTCACCCGCCAGATGATCAAACGGGCCCGACGCGGTGGCCTGTTCACCAGCCAGCTGGCCAGCGCCCTGCAACGGCTGGGCTGGTACGTCCTGGCTGGCTGGGTTGCTCTGCAGGCAATCGGCGCCACCTGCATGGTGCTGGTCACCTCCCACTTGGTGACCGACTACAGCCCGGCCGCCGCCTGGTCGGCCCACTGGCACTGGAGCTGGGCCACGGTGATCGGTGGCTTCGGCCTGCTCACCATCGCCCGCGTCATCCGGGAATCCATTCCCTTGCGGGAAGAGGTGGAGGCCACCGTATGACGCCCACCGACTCCTCCGAGCGGGACCACGGCGTCGAGATCCATCTGGACGAGATCCTGGAAGCGCGCGGCATGACCCTGACCGAGCTGGCCAGCCGGGCTGGCACCACGCTGGTCAACCTCTCGGTGTTGAAGAACGGCCGCGCCCGCGCCATCCGCTTCACCAGTCTCACGGCGATCTGTCGGGCGCTGGACTGTCAACCCGGCGACATCCTGACCGTCCGTCGGGAAGATTGACCTCGCCCTGCTCCCCGAACGGTCACTTTGCTCCGCGAACGCTTGCCTTGGTCCTTGGACGCTTGGCCTGCGCGCACGTTATTGCCGTGGCAGGGCGGCGGTTGATGGAGCAAGGAGCCGTGTGGTGGAGCAAGGCGACGGCTCGAGAGGGCACGGTGAACGGTGTCGTCACCAGAGCATGAGAGGCTGGCCCCGACGTCGACCCCGAACGGAGCCCCGATGCTCAAGTCCCCCACCGCGGTTGCCCTGGGCTGCACGATTGCGGTCACCTGGGCGATGTACGCCAACGGCTACTCGATCCTGCCGACGGTGGTGGTCGGGATGATCGTGATGGCCCTCGTCACCCGGCTGTGGGCCGCGATCAGGGGTTCAGACGACCAGCGAAACTGACCACCGCGCCGGTCAGCTCCGCCAACACCTCCAACTCACGACGCCAGTCATCGCACTGCCAGCCGTGGTCGGGGCCGTCAATCAGGTGCACCGGGAGCTTCGTACGAACGGCCGCGTGGGCATCCCACGCCCTGTCGTCGGTGCCGGCCACCAGGAGCGCGGGAGCTGTGGAGCGGGCCAATGCCTCCACGCAGTCCGGCACGGTGAGCAGCGGGGTGGTCCAGATGGCCGGAATGCGGTTGGCGGCGGTCCAACCCGCGGCCCGGGTGCCCACCGACTTCGCGAGCAGCAGGTCCGGCAGCCCGTGCCGGTCGACGAAGGCGGCGATGGCCTCGTCCACCAGTTCCTGTGCCTGTTCCGGGGCGGTGGACGGTCCCATCGTCCAGCGAGCGACGTGGGCATTCCACCCGTCGAGGGTCAGCGCCCGCAGCGGCAGCGCCAGGCCCGGCAGCTGCGCGGGGTAGTTCGCCCCGGGAAGCACCAGAACCTTGGGGGCCTGCTCGTCGGCCAGGTTCCCCTTCCATGGCTCCACGCCGTGGAGCACGTTCTCATCCATGGCCTCAGCCTCCCATGGCAACACCATTCCCGGGTGTCTGTACAAATCCACACCAGCGGAAATCTGGTGGCCCACCGGGCAGGCGCGTCAGTACGCTGCGGTCATGCTTGGTCTCCTGCGCTTTTGGCTCGTCGCGCGTGGCTGCGGGCCAGCGGCATGTCCGGAGCCTTCCGAGACCCGGAGCACAGTGAGCGGTCTCGCGCCCTCACCGAAGCGTGGACGGCCTGCTGGCAGGACACCCCGGTGCTGGGCCATCGACTCCGGTGCGCCCACGAGGAACGGTGGATCCGCTTCCACAGCCTGCCTCAGCCCAAGCAGTTCGCCGAATCTGCCGACGAGCGCGCAGAACTCCTGCACCGCCAGCGAACGCTGCTCACCGAAATCTCCGACGGTCGCCCGAGCAGCGAATTCTTCGTGGTTGCAGAGGACTACGGGTCGGTTGACACGAGCTCGGGATGGAGCCGCAAGGCACTCCCGGGGGCGTGGCCGTGGTGGCGGTTCGACGAAGTCGATGACAGGGACCGCATCACCAGGTACTTCTGGGTGAAGGGTGGCCTCACGGACAGCGAGATCGACGCACTCCTGCTGTCCGCGGCAGCCGACTCGGCCCAGATCCGTGCTGACCGCCCCGGACTGCGCGTGGCTCTTCTGCCCCTACGACGGGGGCGTGGACCTGATTCTGCGCGACGCGGCCAGCAGGGATGCTCTGGGCGCCAAGTATCCGGGCTGGCTGCCGCCGAACGACGGAATCCGGGCCAGGCTGGGCCCGCTGTCCTAGCTCTCACCCCAGCAGGGAACCCAGGATCTTCCCGGCCTCGCGACACTCATCGAGGCCGACGTCCAGGTGGGTGACGGCGCGCACCAGGTGAGCACCGACGGCGCTCAGCGCGACGCCCTGGGCGGCCGCCGCGGACGCCACCTCACCGGCCGGGCGCTCGCCCGTCTGCACCACCACGATATTGGTGGGCACCTTCTCCGGCTCCACCGATCCGGGCGCCGCCAGGGCCACGGCCTCGGCAAAGGCCCTTGCCGCTGCGTGGTCGTCGGCCAGCCGCTCGACGTGGTGGTCCAGCGCATACAACCCGGCCGCGGCCAGCATCCCGGCCTGCCGCCAGCCACCGCCCAACCGCTTGCGCTGAACCCGGGCCCGGGCAATGTTCTCGGCGGAACTGACCAGCACCGACCCCACCGGAGCGCCCAGGCCCTTGCTCAGGCACACGCTGACGGTCTGGAAGAGCTCGCCGTACTCCCGCAGCGGGGTGCCGGTGGCCACATGCGCATTCCACAGCCGCGCGCCGTCCAGGTGCATCGCCAGCCCGGCGTCGTCGGCCACCCGTCGAATCTGGCGCAACGACTCGATGGAGTGCACCGTGCCGCCACCGAAGTTGTGGGGGTTCTCGATCTCGATCGCGGCCGTGCGGACCAGGAAGGGCCCGTTGTCGGGCGCGAGCGCCGCGGCCACCGTCGCGGCATCGGCAATCCCGTCCGCGGTGGTCCAGGTGCGCGAGGTGATGCCGTGCAGCTGGGCGTGCGCCCCCAGCTCCGCCCGGACGATGTGCGCCTGCCCATCGCACACCACCTCGGCGCCGCTGGGCACCAGCAGCCAGATGCCCAGCAGGTTGGCCATCGAGCCGGTCGGCACGAAGAGCCCCGCCTCGTGCCCCAACAGGCCGGCGACGCGATCCTCCAGCTCACCGACCGTCGGGTCCTCGCCGTAGACGTCGTCACCCACCGGGGCGTCGAGCATGGCCCGGCGCATCTCCTGCGTCGGTCTGGTCAGGGTGTCGGAACGCAGATCGATCATCTGGGTGCTCTCTTCCCCTCGACAGGCTCGGGGGACCGGGGTTGGGTTGTGCTCGGGGACCGTCAGAAGTCCAGGTTGCGGAATTCGTCGATCAGGTTGGGCCGCTTGATCCGTCCGTCGCTCAACCGCTCGGCCACCATGAAGGCCAGCTCGAGCGACTGGTTGCGGTTCAACCGCGGGTCACAGGTGGTCTCGTAGCGGTTGGCCAGATCACCCTCGGCCAGTTCGAAGGCGCCGCCGAGGCATTCGGTGACATCGTCGCCGGTCAGCTCGATGTGCACACCACCGGGCCAGGTGCCCAGCTCGTCGTGGACGTCGAAGAAGCCGTTGAGCTCCTCGACGACGTCGGAGTAGGAGCGGGTCTTGTAGCCATTGGCGGCCTCGAAGGTGTTGCCGTGCATCGGGTCGCAGACCCAGACCACCTTGCGGCCCGAATCCTGGATCGCCTTGACCAGGGGCGGCAGCTTCTCCCGCACATTGGCGGCGCCCATCCGGGTGATGAAGGTGATCCGGCCGGGAATGCGGTCGGGATCCAGCGCGTCAGCCAGCGCCAGCGCGTCCTCGGGAGTGCTTGTGGGGCCGAGCTTGATCCCGATCGGGTTCTGCACATGCCGCAGCAGCTCCACGTGGGCGCCGTCCAGCTGGCGGGTGCGCTCCCCGATCCAGATCATGTGACCCGACGTGTCGTAGGGCAGCTGGGAGCGCGAGTCGATCCGGGTCATGGCGTGCTCGTAGTCCAGCAGCAGCGCCTCGTGGGAGGCGTAGAAGTCGACGTCGGACAGCGACGAGTCGCTGACGCCGCAGGTCACCATGAAGGCCAGGGCGCGCTCGATCTCGTCGGCCAGCTCCTCATAACGGGTCTCCACATTGGAATTGCGCACGAAGTCGGCATTCCAGGAGTGGATGGTGCGCAGGTCGGCGAAGCCGCCCTTGACGAAGGCCCGCACCAGGTTGAGCGTGGCGGCCGACGCGTTGTAGACCCGCAGCAGGCGCTGCGGATCGTGCCGCCGGGCTTCCGCGGTGAACTCGAAGCCGTTGACGGCATCGCCGCGGTAGGTGGGCAGGGTGACATCCCCGCGGGTCTCGGTGTCCTTGCTGCGCGGCTTGGCGTACTGGCCGGCGATCCGGCCCACCTTCACGATCGGCAGCTGGCCGGCATAGGTCATCACCACGGCCATGCTCAGCAGCACCCGCAGTTTGCCCTTCACGTTGTCGCCGGTGACGGTGTCGAAGGTCTCGGCACAGTCGCCGCCCTGCAGCAGGAAGGCGCGCCCCTCGGCCACCTCGGCCAGCTTCTCACGCAGCTCGTCGCACTCACCGGCAAAGACCAGCGGCGGCAGCTTGCCGAGCGTGCCGAGCACCGACGCAAGTTCTGCCGGGTCGTCATAGGTCGGCTGCTGGATCTGGGGGAGGTCGCGGAGGTGATCTCGTGAAGGCACGGCAGACATGCGGCTCAGGATAGCCGCAGACCCAGACATTTCCCGCCCGGTCCCATCAGGCGTAGTCTGGTGGACACCGCGGGGCACCACGCCCCGCCGATGATGGCCCGGCGCTGCCGCCAAAAGGCGCCCATCAGATGAACGAACGCACCGCCGTGAACACCCTCTCCTTGCGCACCGTCCAGCATGAACGCGGGTGGAGCCCCGGCTTCTTCGATCCGGTCGTCGAGGTCACCATCGACGGGCAGGAAGTCACCCGCCAGGCCGCTGGAATGGGCATCTCCGTCGAGCAGGTCGTGCGGGACGGCCGCCACCGCTGGACCGCACCGGACGAGCCAATCACCGTGCCCTTCGCGCGCTGCGGCTGCGGCGAATACGGGTGTGCTTCCACCGACGTCACGATCCGCCGCGACGGCGACCTCGTCCGCTGGCACTTCACCGGCAAGACTCCCCCGCTGCAGGACCCTGCCTTCGAGGCCGCCGCGTACGACGCCGAGATCGCCCACCACCTGGCCGACCACTCCTGGGAGCTGCCCGGCGACACCGCCGAGCGTCTGCTGCGCGCCCAGTTGCCGACGAGCCTGGCCGCCGACCGACTGACGCTCGACTACGCCGGCACCGACGGCCGGGGCCAGTTCACCGTCGGCCTCACCCTTACCGAGGAGGACGGTCGCCACTACCAGGCCTTCCTCGACGTCCCGGAATCCAGCGATCCCGCGCGGATGGCGGACGAGATGACCGCTCTACTGGCCACCGACCCACGCGAATGGGAGTGCCGCTGGATCACCAATGATCGCTCGGTCAGGCCCCCGTCGCTGATGGGCTTCCGCTGGCACCGGAAGTCCAGCCTGCCCGAACGAGTCCCTGAAACCCAGGAAGTGACCGACCTGCTCACTGCAGGTCTGCGCGAGCTCGACCCGGCCGGCGTCGGGCCCGAGGCCCCCGCCGACGAGTATGCGAACGAGGCCGAGATCGTCGCCGATGAGATCTTCTGCTGCGAGAGCGCCGACGACCTCGCGGGCCTGCTGCAGGAATGCGTTGACGGCTGGTTCCGCCCTCTGACACTGCCCCCGCTCTCGGCCTACCAGCCAATGGCCGAGCAAGTATGGGCCCGGTGGCTGGACATCCGTCCCGAATGGAGCCGCCCGTCGCCCCAGATGCCCCAACCGCCCCACTAGGCTGCCGGCTCAGCCCTCGCCGAAGCCCTGCTCGATGGCATAGAGGGTGAGCTCGACGCGATTGTGCAGTTGCAGTTTGCGCAGCACATTCTGCACATGGTTCTGCACGGTGCGGTGGCTGACGAACAGTTCCTCGGCGATCTCCCGGTAGGCCATCCCCTTGGCCACCCGCCGCAGCACGTCGATCTCCCGGGCGGTCAGCTGCGGGGTGGCCTCGTTGCGCTGCTGTGCGACGGTGGCCATCCGGCGGAACTCCCCCAGCACCAGCCCGGCCAGCCCGGGGGTGAAGACGGCGTCACCCTCGGCGGTGCGCAGCACCCCCTCCACCAGCTCGGCGCGGGAGGCGGACTTCACCAGGTAGCCCTTGGCACCGGCCTTCACAGCGCGTAGCACGTCGTCGCGCTCACCGGAGGCGGAGACCACCAGCACCTGGGTGTCGGGGAATTCCCGCAGCAGCACCTCGGTGCAGGTGGCGCCGTCGGGTTCGGGAATCCGCAGGTCCATCACGATCACGTCGGGGCGGGTGGCACGGGCCCGTCGCAGGCACTGGTCGCCGTTGTTGGCGACGGCGACGATCTCGAAGCCCTCCCCGATCAGGTCCTCGGAGAGCGCGTCGATCCACATCGGGTGGTCGTCCACCAGCATCACGCGTCGTCGGGCGGTCGTCGTCACTGTGCCTCCATCGGAATCCGGAACTCCCATTCCACACCACGCCCCGGTTGCGAACGGGCCACGGCCACGCCCCCGATGTCACCGATCCGCCCCATGATGGAGTCGTGGATGCCCATCCGGCCGGTGGTGGAGGCCACCTCCACCTGCTCCCGGCTCATCCCGACCCCGTTGTCGCGCAGCGAGATGATCAGCTGGTCGCCCTCCATCTCCAGCAGCACCCAGGCCTTTGCCTGCGGACCGGCATGCTTGGCGACGTTCAGCAACACCTCGCTGACCGCGGCATCCAGCTCGACGGCCCGGGCCGCATCGATCGGGGCCTCACCGGCCATCACGGAGACGGTGACGGTGTCGCTGGCGTGGGTCTCCAGCAGGGCCGCGACGTCGGTCTGGCTCGGCTGGACGCCGGTGGGAAGCTCCACATCACGATCCTGCAGCAACCTTCGCAGCAGGGTCTCCTGCTGCCGGGCCACTTGCGCCAGGTGTTGACCCTTGGGGCCCAGCTCGGGCCCCTCGCGTTCCACCAGCGCCAGCACCTGCAGCGCACCGTCGTGCACGATCCGGTTCAGTCGGTCGCGTTCGGCCAGCGCCGCCAGCCGGGCATGGTGGGCGTCGCGGTCCTTCATCGACTCGCGCAGCGTGTCCACGATGCAGCCCAGGCCCCAGGCGCAGAGCCCCATGATCACCGCCGACGCCCAGATCCGGGAATCCGGCCGGGGTTCCTGGACGAACTTCCCCAGGCTGAGCGCCACCGCACTGCCCAGCCCCCACCAGCCCCCGCGGCGCACCGCCAGCACCAGCGGGGCCGCGGCCATCCAGAAGACCGGCACGGCCAGGTAGCTGGCCATCAGGGCATCACGGCCCAGGATCCAGCGGGAGCTGAGCACCAGCAGCACCGTGACCAGGAAGTCGGCCAGCATCACCTGGGCCGTGCGGGTGGCCTGCCTGGACTGCCAACGGCCGATCAGCGGGGTCCAGACCAGCATCACCAGGCAGGCCAGCAGCAGGGCGCCCGGATGGACAACCTCGTCCAGGCGCAACGCATTGACCATCAGGGCATGCGCCAGCAGCACCCAGCGCAACCGATTGGTGACGGCGTAGACCGGGTGCAGGACGTCGTTGTCCGGCCGGACGCTGGCCCTCACTCGATGCGCTCCATCTTGTCGGTCACTTCCGACGGGTCGACGTAGCAGGGATCGGTCTGCAGGGGCCGACGCACGTCCCGCGGCTCGGCGGGCTGGTGGGTGCTCTGGCGCGTGGCGCGTACCCCTCGGCGTCGGGCCTCCTGCTCGGCGGCCAACTTGCGGGCATGCTCCCGGGCCGCCCGGGAGGCATCGACCTGGATCCGGTCCAGCTCCGCCGCCTCGGCCTGCCGGTCGGCGATCCGCTGCTGCGCCTCGGCCCGTTCCTTGGCTCGACGGGCCTTGGCCGCCGCCTTGGCCGCGGCGCTGTTGGTGCGGCGTTCCGCCTCCAGTTGCTCCCGACGCTGGGCCACCGGCACGTCCATGTAGGTCTGCCCGGTCATCTCCAGCAGCGAGTACATCACCAGGTCGGTCGCGGCCTGCAGCGCCTGCTCGTCGTCGGGGACGGACGAGAAGCGCGCCAGGTCAACCGGCGCCCCCACCACCAGCGTCGGTGCCACCGAGCGGGCCAGCAGCGATGTCTGGGGCAGCACCGCGACCGGGATGACCGGGGCGGTGTTCTCCAGGGCCAGGCAGGCGACGGCGACGTCGCCGCGGTAGAGCCGACCATCGGGGGAACTGCCACCCTCCGGGAAGATCCCCAGCAGGTCACCACGGTCCAGAATCGCCTGTCCCTCCCGCACCTGCTCGGTGCGGCTGGGCACGGCCCGACTGGCCAGCACCCGCGACCACGGTTGCCGACCCGCTCTGGTGACGAAGTGCACCTTGCGGCCGCCGAGCCTGAGCCCGAGCCGGTCCACCGGGGCGACATGGTTGAAGACCAGGATGGCGGGGCCAGTGGTGGGCACCAGATCCTCGCCCTCCACCTGCGGCCGCACCGCTTCCGAGGCGGCGGCCAAGGCGGCCCTGGTCTTCTCCACGGCGGATCCCACCGTGGCCGGCCCTGGTGTGATGGGTTCTGGTGTGATGGGTTCCGGTGTGATCGGCTCCTCCTGCGTCCTGCTCATGTTCCCCACCCTAGGGAATCTCCGACCGATCCTGCCCTGCCTGCCGCGTGTCGGATCGGTCGATCTGCCGGCCGCTGGGGTGGCGTTGCCGGAGCGCATAGGCTGCACCCGTGAAGTGCGCCACCATCGACCCTCATGCCCAGCCCTGGAGCGGCGGCCCGGCCGGCCCGGCCGGGGTGCTGCTTTGCCACGGCTTCACCGGTTCACCAGCCTCGATGCGACCCTTGGCGGAGTTCCTGGCCGACGCCGGGCTCCGGGTCGAGCTGCCCCGGCTGCCCGGCCACGGCACCGACTGGCGCGAGTTGCAACTCACCAACTGGACCGACTGGTACCACCACGTGGAACGCAGCTTCCTGGCGCTGGCCCGGGAGTGCCGCCAGGTCTTCGTCGTCGGTCTGTCGATGGGCGGGGCGCTGGCGCTGCGGCTGGCCGAGAACCACCCGGTGGCCGGCCTGGTGTTGGTGAACCCGGCGATCGGCACCGACGATCGCAGCTTCGCCGCCCTGGGCACCGTGCAGCACCTCAAGGCCAGCCTGGCCGCCATCGGCAACGACATCGCCAAGCCGGGCGTCGACGAGCACGCCTACCCGCGCACCCCGCTGCATGCCGCCCACTCCATGACCCTGCTGTGGCGAGAAGTGGTCCGTGACCTGTCCGAGGTGGATTGCGACGTGCTGCTGTTCACCTCCCGGGTGGACCACTGCGTCGACGGCGCCTCCGCCCGGATCCTGGC
The DNA here is from genome assembly GCF_038433135.1 of Luteococcus sp. H91. Taxonomy (NCBI): domain Bacteria; kingdom Bacillati; phylum Actinomycetota; class Actinomycetes; order Propionibacteriales; family Propionibacteriaceae; genus Luteococcus; species Luteococcus sp. H91. The sequence goes on from NZ_JBCDMV010000006.1 coordinate 91,128, forward strand.
CGAAACGCTGCCCCGGCTGGAACGGGTGGTGCTGGAACGCAGCCACCACGTCGCCACCCTGGACCACGATGCCGACCTGATCCAGCAGCGCAGCCTGGCCTTCGTCGAGGCGCACCGGGGCACGTCGATGGGAGGGGCGCAGCAGTGAGCACCCGCGACGACGAGACCCACGCCCGCTTCGAGCAGATCATGGCGGCGGAGTTCGGTCAACCGGCCAAGAAGCTGCCGATCGAACCGTTCAACCTGACCCAGGCGATGGACGAGGTGGAACCGGACGAGCCGGATGAACCCTTCGTGCCCCCCACTCCGCGCTGGAAGATGCCGACGGGGGTCTGGCTGGCCTGCACCATACTGCTCGGTTTTGCCGTGGTGGTGGCTCTGGGCTGGCTCTTCGGCGCCCCCTGGCGGCACCTGGGAGGTTGGGCGGTCGCCAGCTTCGTCGCCGGTCTGGTGCTGCTCTTCGCCAACCTTCCTCGGCACCCCCGGGACCCCGACGACGACGGCGCCCGGGTCTGAGCCCGCACCTCAGAGCTGGGTGGGGCCGGTCAACTCCCGCAACCGCTCCCCCAAGGGCCGACGCTTGCGGCGGCGCCGCGGCCAGAAGCCGCGCGCCACGCCCGGCGGCTCGTCGATCGAGTGCCGCGCCAGATCCGCGGCGCCCACCAGGCCCGCGTCATTGCGGAATTCGGCGACCACCAGCCGGGCCGGCGGGCGGAAGCCACGGCCGGTCAGGGTGCGGTCGAAGGCCTGCTGCGCGGGTTGCAGCAGCAGGTCCCCGGCGGCGCTGACGCCGCCGCCGATCACGAACAGGTCGGGGTCAAGGGCGGCGGCCAGGTCCGCGATCCCGCGACCCAGCCAGGTGCCGACGTCGGCGATCAACTCGGTGGCCATCGGGTCTCCGTCCATCGCGGCGGCGGTGACGTCCGGGCCCACCAGGGCGTCGATGTCGCCGTCGACCCGCTCCAGCAGGGCCTGCGCCCGCGGCGAGTGCTCCCGCAGCAGCGCCTTGGCGTCGCGCACCAGCGAATTGCCCGACGCGTACTGCTCCCAGCAGCCCCGGTTGCCGCAGGGGCACCAGTGCCCGTCGGGCACCACCCCCATGTGACCGAACTCGCCGGCCATGCCATAGCGGCCGCGGAAGAGCTTGCCATTGATCACCACGGCGCCACCGATGCCGGTGCCCAGGGTGAGGCAGATCATCACCCGGGCGTCGCGGCCCGCGCCGTAGCGGAATTCGGCCCAGGCCGCCGCATTCGCGTCATTGTCGACGATCACCGGCAGGTCGATCCGCTGGTTCAGCCGCGCCTTGAGCGGTTCATTGCGCCAGGCCAGGTGCGGCGAGAAACGCACGACGGCCTGATCGGTGTCCACCCAGCCGGCGGCGCCAATCCCAACCGCACCCACGTCATGGCTGCCGGCCAGATCCTCCACCACCTCGACGATGGCATCCTCCACCGCCTCCGGGCTGCGCGACGGCGTGGGGCGTTGCAACCGGCGCAAGACCTGACCCTGCTCATCGACCACTCCGGCAGCAACCTTGGTGCCGCCAATGTCGATCCCAATGCTCAACACGCGGTCAGCCTACTCGTCTGGCCCCCATCAGCGGCATGGAGTTGAGCGAGGACACCTTCACCCCGGAGCTCGGATTGGCCGCGTGCACGATCATCCCCTTACCGAGGTACATCCCCACGTGGGTGATGCCGGAGTAGTAGAAGACCAGGTCACCGGGTTGCAGTTCCGACGTCGGGACCGCCTTGCCCGCGCCGTACTGGTCCTGCGAGGTGCGCGGCAGGGATACGCCCGCGGAATTCCAGGCCTTGAGCATCAGCCCGGAGCAGTCGTAGGAGCTCGGGCCGGTGGCCCCCATCACATAGGACTTGCCCACCTGGCCCAGCGCATAGCTGACCGCTCCCGAGGCACGCCCCGAGGAGCCACCCGTGGTGGTGGACTTGTTCGGCTGGCTGGGCTCGCTGGCCGTGGCGGAAGCCGACGCAGACTCGCTGGCGGAAGCCGACGCTGCGGCCTGTGCGCTGGCCTCGGCGGCCGCCCGTTCCGCCTCCCGGTCGGCCTCTTCCTGTTCGGCCTGGCGCTGGCGCTCCTGGGCCTCCTTGATGGCGGCCTCGGCCTTCGCCTTGCGCTCGGCCTCCTTCTTGCGCTCGATCTCGGCCAACCGCGCCTTCTCCTCGGCGGTGAGCTTGTCCAGCACCGCCTTCGCCTCCGCCTCCTTGCGGTGATAGGCCTCGGCCACCGTGGCCTGTTCGGCCTTGTCGGCGGCGATCTTCTTGCGGGTGGTGGCAGCCGTCTGCCTGGTTGCGGCCAGATCGGCCTGGGCCAGTTGCAGCCGCTGCACCTGCTTGTTGGCACGATCGGTGACCCGCTGGATGGAGGCGAGCTGGTTGAGGAAGTCGGCCTCGTCGTCGCTGGTCAGCAACTTGGTCGTGACGTCGACGCCGCTGGTCTGGTAGCGCAGCATGGCGAACTGACCCAGATTCCTGCTCAGGGTGCTGACCTTGGTCTGCTGCCTGGCCAAGTCCTTGTCAGCCGTCGCCAGCGCGGTGGTGGCGTCGTCCAACTGGGCCTGCAGCTGGATGTAACGGGCATCCATCGCGGAAGCCTCTGCCTCGATCTTTGCCAACTGCTCTTGGGCCTTGCGCACGGCGTCGGGATCGGCGGAGGCGGTGGGCACCAGACCACCGGCCAGGATGCCGGACACGGCCAGCGCAGCAAGCGCCCGCCTGATTGTGCTCCTCATGGGTCTCCCGTCGTCGCCGCTCCCGGCTACCCCGAAGTCTAGATGGCTCACCGATCACCTCCAAACAGTTGACCAACTTACCCGTACGACGTCACCTGCCCCTCAGCTTGGTCGCCTGCGGCCCCAGGAGAACCCGATCCGAAAAAATGTCAGTGCCGCTGTCTACCGTCTGGGGCATGACGACCGCCGCCTATCGCGCCCACCAGCCCAGCTTCGAGGATCTGGGGACGCCGCTGTTCGATGTCACCTTCGTGGTGGTGGATCTGGAGACCACCGGGGGCGCCGAGGACAGCGCCATCACCGAGATTGGCGCCGTCAAAGTGCGCGGTGGCGAGATCCTGGGCGAATTCCAGACGCTGGTGAACCCGGGCGGGCACATCCCCGGGGTGGTGGCCGTGCTCACCGGGATCACCGACGCCATGGTGGCCGGTCAGCCGCGGATCGAGCAGGTGCTGCCCAGCTTCCTGGAGTTCAGCCGGGGATGCGTACTGGTGGCCCACAACGCCGGCTTCGACATCGGCTTCCTCAAGCGGGCCTGCGCGGCCCAGGGCACGCCCTGGCCCGGCAACACGGTGGTGGACACCGTGGCGTTGGCCCGGCAGGTGCTGCTGCGCGACGAGGTGGCGAACTGCAAGCTGGGCACCCTGGCCGCCCACTTCCGGGCCACGACGATCCCCAACCACCGGGCGCTGTCGGATGCCCGGGCCACCGTCGACGTGCTGCACGGCCTGCTGGAGCGGATCGGCAACCTGGGCGTGGACAGTCTGGAGGATCTGCTGGAGTTCACGCGTCGGGTCTCTCCCCAGCGACGCGCCAAGCGGGTCTGGGCCAAGGACCTGCCCACCGCCCCGGGGGTGTACTGCTTCTACGCGGACCACCAGGAGTCCGACGGCACCCGCCGGGAGATCCTCTACGTCGGCAAGAGCAAGAACATCCGCACCCGAGTGCGCAGCTACTTCACCGCCAGCGAGAAGCGCGGCCGGATGGAGGAGATGGTGCGGGTGGCCACCGGGGTGGAGGCGCATGTCTGCGCCACCCCGCTGGAGGCCGAGGTGCGGGAGCTCCGGCTGATCCGGGCGCACCATCCGCGCTACAACCGGCGGTCCCGCAACCAGGATCGCCTGCTGTGGGTCAAGCTCACCCGGGAGGCCTTCCCCCGCCTCTCGGTGGTGCGACGGGTGTTGGATGACGACTGCCAGTACTGGGGCCCCTTCGGCAACCGACAGACTGCCGACGAGGCGGTCCTGGCGCTCCACGACGCCTTCGCGCTGCGGCAGTGCACCAAACGGCTCTCCCTTCGCTCCCCCAGCCAGTCCTGCGCGCTGGCCGAGATGTCGCGCTGCATGGCGCCCTGTGAACTGGGCGCTGGTGCCGAGGCCTATCCGGAACTGGTGGAGCGGGTCCGGCGGGCGCTCAGCAGCGACGTCCGGCCGGTGGTGCAGACGGTCACCGCAAGACTGGTCCGGCTGGCCGAACAGGAACGCTTCGAGGAGGCAGAGGTGGTCTCCGGCCGCTTGCGGCAGTACCTCAGGGCCACCATGCGGGGCCAGCGCTTCGGGTCCGTGGCTCGCTGTCCGCAGATCGTGGCCGCGCTGCGCGATGACTCGGGTGGTTGGCAGATCCACGTCCTGCGGTACGGCCGGTTGGCGGCCGCCGCGCTCAGCGCCCCCGGCGAGGTGGCGCAGCGGGTGGCGCGGGAGGCCGTCGCCGCCGCGGAGACGGTGCTGCCGCCGCGAGCGGGAATGCCGGCGGCCACGATCGAGGAGTGCGAACTGCTGGCCGCCTGGCTGGAACGCCCGGGGGTACGGCTGATGGAGCTGGACGGGGAGTGGAGCTGGCCGATCCATCTGGGTCCGCGCGACGCACTGCGGCTGCCCGAGCTGGTCGGCCCGGAATCCCTCGGCTCGGAGCGCGGCGCCTCACAGCCCCAGGGAGAAGGCTGCCTCGAGGTCGTGCGGTGAATAGGTGCGGAAGGCGATGTGGGTCTCGGTCTCCAGCACGCCGGGCACCTTGTTGAGGTGGTCGGCCACCACCTCGGCAACGGCATCGGTGTCGCGTACCCGGACCATCACGATCAGGTCGATCGCGCCGGTGACCGAGTAGACCTCGCTGATCCCCTCCAGGGAGGCGATCTCCTGGGCAACCTCGGGGATGCGGGCAACGTCGGCCTTGACGAAGGAAATGGCGGTGATCATGGCTCGATCCTAGGGCACGGACGGGATGCGCCGCGGGCCGCCGACCCGGAGGTCGACGGCCCGCGAACGGTGCTGCTACGTGGTCTTCGTCAGGCGATCTCGACGGACTCGATCACGACGGGCTCGACCGGGCGGTCCATCCGGCCGGTGGGAACCTGGGCGATCTCGTCGACGACCTTCTTGCTGGCCTCGTCGGTGACCTCTCCAAAGATGGTGTGGCGACGATTGAGGTGCGGGGTGGGCGCGACGGTGATGAAGAACTGCGAGCCGTTGGTGCCGGGGCCGGCATTGGCCATCGCCAGCAGGTACGGCTTGTTGAAGACCAGCTCGGGGTGGAATTCGTCCTTGAACTGGTAGCCGGGGCCGCCGGTGCCGGTGCCCAGCGGGCAGCCGCCCTGGATCATGAAACCGTCGATCACGCGGTGGAAGCCCAGGCCGTCGTAGAACTTGCCGGTGGTCTTCTCGCCGGTCTTCGGATCCAGGTACTCCTTGGTGCCGTCGGCCAGGCCGACGAAGTTCTCAACCGTCTCGGGAGCCTGGTCGGCGAACAGCTCGATCACGATGTCGCCGTGGTTGGTGTGCAGGGTTGCAGTGGATGCCACTGGGTGTCCTCTCGTTGCCGGGCCCGTGTGGGCCGTCTGCTCGAGACTATCCGGTCGGGCGCTCGCGCAGGCACCCCCAGCTGTTCGCTGTTGGTGGAGCCACCGCCGATTTCGTGTTCTGCGGCTCCCCGGCCGGGTAGCGTGGTGGCGGTGCTCGATCACGAGCCCTATCAACGAACATCGGAGGAAACGTGACCCGAAAGACCAAGCACGAGGCCGCCGCAGAGGATCGTACGGCCGTCGACCGCGCCGTTCAGCTCGTGGAGCAGGTTCTGGGAGTCACCAACCCGGTCCTTGGTCAGGCCGTCAAGGCTGCCGACAACGCCCGGCGCAATGCCGGTGAGCATGTGGCGCCCCTGGCCGAGCAGGCCAAGCACACCGCCGCTACGAAGGTCGCCCCGCTGGCCGCCACGGCCGCCGCCGTGGGCGCCGCCAAGAAGGAGCAGCTGCAGCCGCATCTGGACACGGTTGCCGAGAAGGTGCAGCCCGCCGCCGACCAGGCCCGAGCCAAGGTTCAGGAGGAGCTGGTGCCACAGCTGATGGAGTTGCTGCACCAGGCCGAGAACCACCCCGCCGTCAGCGAGGCCAGCAAGCGCAGCGCCGCTGCCAGGGCCGCCCTGAAGGGTGAGCTGGAGCTGCCGGAGAAGAAGAAGCGCAACGTCGGCGGAACCGTCGCCAAGGTTGCCGCCGCCGGTACCCTGCTGGCCGCCGCCACCGTCGCCGTCCGCCAGTTCCTGGCCAGCAAGGACGACGCGTGGACCGCCCACGAGCCCAGCACCGCCTATGTTGCCGAGGATCGCCCGGCCGGCGCCGACGAGACCCTGGACGGCGCCGAGGTGGAGTCCCCCGTCTCGGCCCAGCCCGACGTGGACAGCGAGCCGAACCCGCAGGAGCAGATGAGCGCCGAGGGCGGTCCGGTCGACGGTGCGGAGTCCGTCGCGGAGAGCCTCAACGTGCTCAACGAGTACGGCGAGGGATCCTACGTCGGTGACGAGCCGCCGAGCGGCTACGACGTCAAGGGCAATGAGCGCTCGATGAAGTTCCACACCGCCGGCTCGGACAGCTACGAGCGGACCATCTCCGACGTGTGGTTCAACTCCGTGGAGGCCGCCGAGAAGGCTGGTTTCACCCGCGCCCAGCGTTGACCGGCTGAGCAGCGCCCGCAGGTCCACGCGGTGCCCGTTCCCCTTCTGGGGAGCGGGCACCGCTGCGTTCACCCGGCGGGGTTCGCGCGTCGCGCCACCTCCGGCACCCCGCACCTCCTCCGGCACTCTTGGGCACTCGCCCAGGTGTTGTCCGAGTGTTGTCCATTTGTTGTCCGTCCCCGCCAGGGGATGGTCTTTGCCCCCGACGAGGGCAAGGCTGGGACAAGCCACCCCACCAGCCGAGGAGAACCCGATGTCGACGACCGTGCAGATCAAGCAACAATGGGTGACCTCCGCACCCTTCCGGGCCCACTTCCAGCTGATCCTCGAGCAGACCGGCCTCCCGTGGCGCGTGCTGGCCCTCGCGATCGGCCTGCCGATCCCGTTGGCTCGACGCCTGGCCCTGGCGCCGCCGGGACGCCACCGGATCCGGGTGGAGGACGCGCGACGGTTGATCGCCGTCAGCCCGGAGGATCTGGCCGGTCTGTCCACCGAGCTGGTCGGCTGCCGGACGCTGTCGAGGCGCCTGCGGGAGTTGCAGGATGGTGGCATGGACGCGCTCACCATCGCTCACCGGGCGGGAGTCACCCCGTCGCAGGTGCAACAACTCGCCTCCGGCGCCGTCGTGCGCTGCTCCCGGCTCACGCTCCTGCGGATGCTCGCGCTGATCGACGAGCTCGACGAGGTACCGGGCGCAGCCCGCCGCCGACCGACCTCCCTGCCCGACCGGGCCGCATGACTCCCGTCGCGCCGTTGCTGGGGGCGCTGGTGGCAGCGGGGTCCGCCATCGCGGTGATGGGCCTGCTGGTACCACGGCTGCCCGAGCCCGCCCGGGATGAGGGCCCAGACCAGGCCTGGGCCAAACCGCCCTACCGCGCGCTGGCGACCCCCCAGAACCTCGCCGCGGCCGGCGTCCTCGGTGCCGGAGCCGGGGCGCTCACCGGTGGTCAGCCCGTCGGGTCCTGGCCGCTGCTGCTGGTGCTGGCCGGCCCCACCGCCGCCCTGGTGCTGGTGGATGCGCTCACCACCTACCTGCCCTTGCGTCTCACTCAGCTGTGCTGGCTGCTCGCCGGGCTCGCCATGGTCGCGGAGCTGTTTCCGGCCGGTCCGCAACGCCCTGCCCTGCTGATCCGCTGGCTGGTCGCCGGCCTGGTGAGCCTCGCGATTTTCTGGGCGGTCTGGCGGCTCGGCGCCGGGCTCGGCTTCGGCGACGTCCGACTGGCGCCCCTGGTGGCAGTGGCCGCCGCCAACGACTCCTGGCAGGCCTGGTACCTGGCCCTGTTGTGCGGAACCACGATCGGCGCGCTGTGGGGGGTGACCACCACGCTGTGGCGGCGCCGCCACCCGCACCCGCTGGGCACGGTCTTCCCCTATGGCCCCAGCCTCTGGCTCGGTCTGTGGCCCGCGCTCTTGCTCACCTGAGATCGGCACGAACACGGCCTCGACGACGACGAAAACGGGCTGGAGCCCCGGTTTGCCCGGGGCTCCAGCCCTTTGCTCTGCGTTGACCAGTCAGGTCCGGTGCTGCCTCAGTGGCTGGGCAGCGCGGGGACGTCGTCGTCGTGGTCGTCGTGGTGGTGCGAATCCTCGATCTCGCCCGCGGTCGGCTTGGCGATCTCGTCACCCACCAGGAAGCGGCTGCCACGAGCCCGCCACTTGCCAGCGCCTTCGTCGCCCGCCTCGACCATGTCGTACTGCTTGTGCTGGGTGAGGGTGAAGGCCTCGTCCTCGCTGATCGGTGCGTGCGCCTCGGAGTAGCCACCGTCGGGATTGCGCACGATGATGCCGCTCTCCGAGCCGTGCAGCACCCGCTCGGCGTCGCGTCGCTGCAGCGAGAGGCAGATCCGCTTGGTGATCAGGAAGGCGATGATCGGGGCGATGAGGACGGCCGCCCGCAGGAAGTAGGTGATGGCATTCAGGCTGATGCTGAAGGTGGTGGCGATGATGTCATTGCCGCCGCCCAGCCAGAACATCGCGTACCAGGTCATGCCGGCCACGCCCAGCGCGGTGCGAGTCGGGGCATTGCGCGGACGATCCAGCAGGTGGTGCTCGTCCTTGTCACCGGTGATCCACTGCTCGACGAAGGGCCACAGCGCCAGACCGGTGAACAGGATGCCCATCAGGCCCACACCGGGCAGGAAGATGTTCCAACTCCAGGTGGTGCCACCGATGTGGCTCTCCCAGTTCGGGATGATGCGGATGGCACCCTCGACCCAGCCCATGTACCAGTCGGGCTGCGAACCGGCGGTGACCTGTGCCGGGTTGTAGGGGCCGAACTTCCAGACCGGATTGATCTGCATCAGGGCGCCCATCAGCACCGACACACCGAAGACGACGAAGAAGAAGCCGCCGGCCTTTGCCATGTAGACGGGGAAGAGCGGGAAGCCCACCACATTCTGCTCGGTCCGGCCCGGGCCGGGGTATTGGGTGTGCTTGTGGTAGACGATCATGCTCATGTGAGCCGCCACCAGGCCCAGCAGGATGGCCGGGATCAGCAGGATGTGCGCCATGTAGAGCCGCGGGATGATCGCGGTGCCCGGGAACTCGCCGCCGAAGACGAAGAACTCGGCCCAGGTGCCGATCAGCGGGATCGAACGGATCAGGCCGTCGACGAAGCGCAGGCCGGTGCCGGAGAGCAGGTCGTCGGGCAGTGAGTAGCCGGCGAAGCCCTCGATCAGGCTCAGCGCCATCAGACCAACACCGATCAGCCAGTTCAGCTCACGCGGCTTGCGGTAGGCACCGGTGAAGAAGACGCGCAACATGTGGGCCACGCCACCCGCGACGAACAGGATGGCCGCCCAGTGGTGGACCTGGCGAACCAGCAGGCCACCGCGGATGTCGAAGCTCAGCGCGAGAGTCGAGGCCATCGCCTCGGACATCGGAACGCCCCGCAGCAAGGCATAGGACCCGTGGTACTCCACCTCGGCCATCGACGGCTTGAACCAGATGGTGAGGAAGATGCCGGTCAGCAGGCAGACGATGAACGAGTAGAGCACGATCTCGCCGAGCAGGAAGCTCCAGTGGTCGGGGAAGATCTTGCGCAGGTTGTGCTTGCCCAGGCGGGCGAAGCCGAGCCGGTCGTCGAACCAGGTGTAGGCACCGCCACGCTTGGCGGCGACGCTGGCACCGGTCGGCGTCCGCGGTTCGAGGGAATCGGAATTGCCGGCAACGTCGGCGGGGCGGGCCATCAGTTGTCACCCTTCTTGAAGTCCTTGCGCGAGTCGCGCTCGAAGTAGCTGGGGCCGGTCGGAACGGTGAAGTCGCTGCGGGCAACCAGGTTGCCCTCCGCGTCCGTGGTGATCGGCAGCTGAGGCAGCGCGCGGGCGGCGGGTCCGAAGACCACCACACCGGAGTCGCCCAGGTCGAAGGTCGACTGGTGGCAGGGGCACAGCAGGTGGTGCGACTTCTGCTCCCACAGCGAGATCGGGCAACCCACGTGGGTGCAGATCTTGGAGTAGGCCAGGATGCCGTTGACCTGCCAGTCCTTGCGGCTCTCGGGAACCTTGATCGAGCTCGGATCCATCCGGACGATGATCAGCGCGGCCTTGGCCTTCGCCTTGTTGTACTCCACCGGGTCCTCGTGCATCAGGTGCTCGAGCACGTCGGGCTCGGCGTTGACCAGCTGGCCGATCTCCATGTCCGACGCCTTGATCGGCTTGTAGGTGATGTCGTTGACCAGCTTGACGCCCTCGGCCCACACCGTCTTCTCGATGGTGGCGGCGCGGGTGCCCTTGCCCGGGTGCGGGCCCATGTCGGCCAGGGTGACCACGGCGGGGACGGCCACCAGGCCGGCGGCACCGGCGAGCATGCCGCCGATGATCTTGCGACGACCGATGCCGGAATCCTCGACGCCAGCGCCCCAGGACTCGGCGAGTTCGGCGTGGTCCTCCTCGCTGGAGGCGATCGGGTGCCGGACGTCGATGGCCTCTTCGTCGTTCATCAGCTGCTTGGCCCAGTGGATGCAGGAGAAGCCGATCAGCAGGACGGCGAGCCCTCCGGTCAGGCCGAGCAGCGTGGTCTGCGCATTGCTGTGGATGGGGCCGAAGCGCAGGATCTCGTCACGCGGGATGGCGAAGTAGATCACCACGAACAGGATCGAGCACAGCATGGACAGGGCCAGCATCATGACGATCTGCCGCACCACCCGGGCGGCAGCCGCGGGCTCCACGTCCGTGTAGCGCTCGACGTGCTCCTCCACACCGGGATCGGCGATCGGGTGGTAGGCCACCTGATCCATCGTCTCAAGTTCTGTCGACTTCATCGGGCACGAGCCCCCTTCTTTGCGAGCCACACGGCGACGAGCACCAGCGAACCGATCCCCAGGATCCAGCCCCAGAAGCCCTCGGCGACCGGGCCGATGCCGCCCAGCGCGAGACCGCCATGCTGCGGCTGCTGCTCGGTGGCGGCCAGGTAACCGATGATCTCCTTGACGTCCTGATCGGACAGGGCGCCCTCACTGAACAGCGGCATCTGCTGCGGGCCGGTGCGCAGAGCCTCGTAGATGTGCTTAGACGCGACACCCTGCAGTTTCGGAGCGTAGGCACCGCTGGGCAGTGCGCCACCGCGACCCTCGATGTTGTGGCAGGCGGAGCAGTTGGTGCGGAAGAGCTCGCCACCGCGGGCGATCTGCTCGTCGGTCAGGCCGGCCGGGGAGTACTTGCTCTCCTCCGGGACGGCGGGGCCGGCACCGAGCGAGGCGACATAGGCGCCGATCGCGGCGATCTCGGACTCCGAGTACTGCGGCGCGCTGTCCCGCGGGGCCTGGGCGGCCGGCTTGGCCATGGGCATGCGACGGGTGCCCATCTGGAAGTCCACCGCGGCGGCACCGACGCCGATCAGCGACGGGGCCTGGCTGGAGCCTTCACCGTTCAGACCGTGGCAGGACGAGCAGGTGACGTCGTAGAGCCCCTTGCCCTGCACCACCTGCGGATTGGTGTTGCCGTCGGCAGCGGACTGCGGAGCGGGGGTGACCACCGCGTACACGGCGCCCATCAGGAACAGGGCGAGCAGCAGGGTCAGCGGCTTTGCCGCTGGGTGCCTGCGCCGCGAGGACAGGAATCGCACGTCGATCGCCTCTCTGTACGGGTGGATTAGTTGGGAAGCAGGTAGATGACCGCGAACAGGATGATCCAGATCACGTCGACGAAGTGCCAGTAGTAGCTGATCACCATCGCGCTGACGGCCTGCTCGTGGGTGAAGGTGCGGGCCAGGTAGGTGCGCCCGAGCACGAAGAGGAAGGCCAACAGGCCACCGAAGACGTGCAGACCGTGGAAGCCGGTGGCAAGGAAGAAGGCGGACCAGTAGGCATTGGTGCTGATGAAGAAGCCCTCGCTGAACAGGTTGGCGTACTCCCAGATCTGACCGGCCACGAAGACCGAGCCCATGATGAAGGTCAGGATGTACCACTCACGCATGCCCCACTTGAAGATGCTCAACGGGCCGCCGGAGCGCTTCACCTTGCCGTGCTCGGCTGCCATCACACCCAGCTGGCAGGCCACCGAGGAGAGCACCAGGATGCTGGTGTTGATCGCCGCGAAGGTCTTGTCCAGGTGGTGCGAGTTGGCCGCGAACAGGTTCTCCTGCCCCGCCGGCGTGTTGCCCGTGGTGAACTCACGAATCATGAAGTACGCGGCGAACAGTGCCGCGAAGAACATGAGCTCGGAGGCCAGCCAGACCCAGGTTCCGAGCGGAACCATGTCGGGACGACCCTTGGGCGCGTGCAGGCGCGAAGGGGCAATGGGGTGCACTGCCCCCACTGGCTTGGCAGAAACGGCGCTGGTCGCATGCGGTGAAGTAGCCACGGGAGCATTATTGCCTCAAAAACTACATTTGGCACGTCGAAAGCCAGCCATGGACCGATTGGCCCCAATCCGCCATCCACAAGGGCGTGCCGCCGTCGTCGACGGGGCGCGGTAGCATGCAGCCAAAGACCGGCTGCCGCGAGCAGCCCCAACCTGCTCGACGAGGGAACAAGGATCACCGATGAGCGACGAGAATCACGGCGAGCGCACGCTGAAGGTGCTGCTGTACTCCGACGACCGCAGCACGCGCGACAACGTCCGGCTGGCCCTGGGCCGCCGCATCGCCAAGGACCTGCCCGAGATCGAGATCTTCGAGACCGCCACCGCCCCGGCGGCGCAGAAGGCCGTCACCAAGGGTGCTTTCGACCTGTTGATTCTGGATGCCGAAGCCGTGCCGTTGGGCGGAATGGGGCTGAGCCGCCAGTTCAAGGACGAGCTGCCCGACTGCCCGCCGATCGTGCTGCTGGTGGCCCGGGTGGCCGACGCATGGCTGGCGACCTGGTCCAATGCCGACGCCATCGTGCCGCTGCCGATCGATCCGATCCGGCTGCCGAACACGGTTGCCGAGGTGGCTCGCAAGCGGATGTCCACCGCCGTCTGATGGGCTCGCCCACCTGGCCCAACCTGCTCACCGGTCTCGTCGAGGGACGTCACCTGAGTGCACAGGAGACCTCTTGGGCGATGGACGAGATCCTCACCGGCAATGCCTCCCCGGTGCACATCGCCGGCTTCGCCGTCGCCCTGCGGGCCAAGGGCGAGACGGTGGAGGAATTGCGGGGCCTGGCCGACGCGATGACGGCACGCGCCACCCCGATTGACCTGGCGACGGAGGCTGTCGACATCGTCGGCTCCGGCGGCGACCGGGCCAATACGGTGAATGTCTCCACCATGGCGGCGCTGACGGCCGCCGCGGCCGGGGCCCGGGTGGTCAAGCACGGCAACCGGGCCGCGTCGTCGATGTGCGGTACCGCCGACTGTCTGGAGGCGCTCGGCGTGAAGCTGGAGGTCTCCCCCACCCGTCAGGCCGAGGTGCTGCAGCAGGCCGGGATCGTCTTCCTGTTCGCGCCCTTGTACCATCCGTCGCTGCGTTTCGCCGCGGGTCCGCGCAAGGAGTTGGGCATCCGCACGCCCTTCAACCTGTTGGGCCCGCTGACCAATCCGGCACGTCCGGTGGCACAGGCGATCGGCGTGGCCGACTCGCGCGCGGCCGAGCTGATGGCCGGTGTGCTGGCGGCCCGGGGATCTCGCGGCATGGTCTTCCATGGCGGTGACGGCCTGGACGAGCTGACCACGACGACCACCAGCGATGTCTGGCTGATCGGGGACGGCCGGGTGGTGCGCACCGTGCTGGACCCCGCCGAACTGGGGCTCTCCCCCGCCCAGCCGGAAGACCTGGTGGGCGGACCGCCGGCGCACAATGCCCAGGTGGCCCGCGACGTCTTTGCCGGGCAGACCGGCCCGGTCCGAGACATCGTGCTGGCCAATGCCGCCGCCGCCCTGCTGGCCTACCGCGGGATCGACCTGAATCGGGAGCTGGCGCCGCAGATGAGCGGCTGTCTGGGCGATGCGGCACGGGCCCTGGACGATGGCGCCGCCACCCGGCTGCTGGAGACCTTCGTCGAGGCCACGAACGCCTGACGCTGGCGGTGTTGGCAAGATGGTTCCGTGAGATTCCTGACGGACAAGCCCAGCTATGACCTGACCTACAACGATGTCTTCATGGCACCCAACCGATCCTCGGTGGCCAGCCGACGCGACGTCGACCTGACCTCGACCGACGGGATCGGCACGCCGTTGCCGCTCGTCGTGGCCAACATGACCGCGATCAGTGGACGCCGGATGGCGGAGACCATCGCCCGACGAGGCGGGATCGCCATCCTGCCCCAGGACATCCCGACCGACTTCGTGCAGAAGTCGATCGACCGGGTCAAGGCGGCCGACACCATCTTCGACACCCCCGTCCGGGTGACCCCGACGACCACCGTCGGCGAGGCCATGGCCCTGGTGGGCAAGCGCTCGCACGGGGTGGTGATCGTGGTGGAGGACGGCGCCCCGGTGGGCATCGTCTCCCCCAGCGAGGCGCTGGGCGTGGACCGCTTCGCCCAGGTGCACGAGGTGATGACCACCGACCTCACCCTGCTCCACCCCGACACCAGCCCACAGGACGTCTTCGACACGCTCTCGGCCCACCATCAGAAGGTCGCCCTGGCCGTGACCGACGACGGGCAACTGGTGGGCATCATGACCAGCAAGGGTGCGTTGCGCGCCGCCCTCTACCAGCCCGCCGTCGACCCCTCCGGTGCCCTGATGGTGGGAACCGCGGTGGGGATCAACGGCGACGTCGCAGGCCGGGCCAGGGCCCTGCTAGATGCCCGCGCGGACGTGCTGGTGCTGGACACGGCCCACGGTCACCAGGAGAAGATGCTGGAGGCCCTGGCCACCGTGGCGACAGTGCGCGACGAGCACCATGCCGCCACCGGACGCCGGATCCCGATGGTGGCCGGCAATGTGGTCACCCCCGCTGCGGTGCTGGACCTGGCCGAGGCGGGCGCCGACGTGCTCAAAGTGGGCGTCGGCCCCGGCGCGATGTGCACCACCCGGATGCAGACCGGCGTCGGCCGCCCACAGTTCTCTGCCGTGCTGGACTGCGCCGAGGCCGCCCAATCAATCGGTCGGTCGGTCTGGGCCGACGGCGGGGTGCGCCACCCACGTGACGTGGCTCTGGCCCTGGCGGCGGGTGCCGGCAGTGTGATGGTGGGTTCATGGTTCGCCGGCACCCACGAGTCCACCGGTGACCTGCTGACGGACGCCCATGGCCGGCAGTACAAGGAGTCCTTCGGGATGGCCAGCGCCCGCGCCGTGAAGTCCCGCACCCGGCAGCAGTCGGCCTTTGACCGGGCCCGCGCCGCGCTCTTCGAGGAGGGGATTTCCAGCTCCAAGATGTACCTCGACCCCTGCCGGCCGGGCGTGGAGGACCTGGTGGACTGGATCACCTCCGGGGTGCGCTCGGCGTGCACCTATGCGGGTGCCCGCACGTTGGCCGAATTCTCGGAAAAGGCCGTCGTCGGGGTGCAGAGCCCGTCGGGCTACGACGAGGGCCGGCCCCTGGCCCAGAGCTGGAGCTGAGCGACCCCAACTCCCCGGGAATGGGCAAAGGCCCCGGACGACTGTCCGGGGCCTTTGCCCATGGCTGTTGCGCTGGTGACTGGCCTCAGTGGGCGTAGTCACCGCGGTAGTACTCAAAGACCCAGCCGGAGACGGCCCAGATGCCGGCGCCGAAGGCGAGGATCGAGATCCACCAGCCGAAGATCGGGCCGAGCAGCATCATCGAGGCGACCAGTGCCACCCAGAAGGGCCAGACGCTGTGCGGCGGGAAGAAGCCCAGCGCGCCCGCGCCGTCGGCGATGGTGGCATCCTCGATGTCCGACAGCGGGGCATCGTTCTTGGCGCCGACCACCGCCAGGTAGCCGGCGATCATCAGCGACATCGCCGCCGCCAAGGCGAGGACGAAGAAGCCGACCCACTCCTGCTTCGCGAAGATGAAGAAGTAGACCAGGGCGCAGGCCAGGTAGAAGACGCCCAGGAAACCGAAGATATTGCGTTCAACCTTCATCGGATCTCACCTGCATTCTGCTTGGCTTCGGCGGACTCGGCGCGCACCATCACGCCCTGCAGACCGGTGTCCGCGTGGTCGGCCAGTTCGGGGTGGTTGGCGTCGAAGGCCGGGTAGGGCGAACGAACGCGCGGCAGCGAGCTGAAGTTGTGCCGCGGCGGCGGGCAGCTGGTGGCCCACTCCATCGAGCGGCTCCAACCCCAGGGATCGTCGACCTCGACCTTGGGGGTCTTGAAGGACTGGTAGACGTTGATCAGGAAGGGGATGAAGGAGACACCCAGCAGGAACGAGCCGAAGGTGGAGACCTGGTTCAGGAAGGTGAACCCGGTGCCCGGCAGGTAGTCGGCGATACGCCGCTGCATGCCCTCGACACCCAGCCAGTGCTGCACCAGGAAGGTGGTGTGGAAGCCGATGAACAACAGCCAGAAGTGCGCCTTGCCCAGACCCTCGCCCAGCATGTGGCCGGTGATCTTCGGCCACCAGAAGTAGTAGCCGGCGAACATCGCGAAGACCACGGTGCCGAAGAGCACGTAGTGGAAGTGGGCCACCACGAAGTAGGAGTCGGTGACGTTGAAGTCCATCGGCGGGCTGGCCAGGATGATGCCGGTCAGGCCACCGAAGAGGAAGGTGGTGAGGAAGCCGATGGCCCAGGTCATGGGCATGTCGAAGCTCAGCGATCCGCCCCACATGGTGCCGATCCAGTTGAAGAACTTCACGCCGGTGGGAACCGCGATGGTGAAGGTCATGAAGCTGAAGAAGGGCAGCGAGACCGCGCCGGTGGCGAACATGTGGTGGGCCCACACGGACACCGACAGGGCGCCGATCGAGATGGTGGCGAAGACCAGGCCCACGTAGCCGAAGACCGGCTTGCGGCTGAAGACCGGCAGCACCTCGGTGATGATGCCGAAGAAGGGCAGCGCGATGACGTAGACCTCGGGGTGACCGAAGAACCAGAACAGGTGCTGCCACAGGATCGGGCCGCCGGAGGAGGCGTCGAGGATGTGGGAGCCCAGCACGCGGTCGCTCGCCAGCACCAGCAGGCCAGCGGCCAGCACCGGGAAGACCACGATCACCATGATGGAGGTGACCAGGATGTTCCAGGTGAAGATCGGCATCCGGAACATGGTCATGCCCGGGACGCGCATGCTGATGATGGTGGTGATGAAGTTCACCGAACCGAGGATGGAGCTCAGGCCCAGCAGGTAGAGGCCCATGATCCACAGGTCACCGCCGACGCCGGGAGAGTTCAGCGCATTGGACAGCGGTGCGTAGGCGAACCAACCGAAGGAGGCGGCGCCATCCGGGGTCAGGAAGCCGGAACAGGCCATCAGCGAGCCGAACAGGTAGATCCAGTAGGCGAACATGTTCAGTCGCGGGAAGGCGACGTCGGGGGCGCCGATCTGCAGCGGGACCAGGTAGTTGGCGAAACCGGCAAACAGGGGCGTCGCGAACATCAGCAGCATGATCGTGCCGTGCATCGTGAACATCTGGTTGAAGGTCTCATGGGTCATGTACTGCATGCCCGGGCTGGCCAGCTCGGCGCGGATGGCGAGCGCCATCAGGCCGCCGATGCCGAAGAAGATGAAGCTGGTGATGAAGTACAGCCGGCCGATCTTCTTGTGGTCGGTGGTGGTGAAGTAGTCCATGAACAGCTTGCCCATGGAATGCTCACGGCGCCGAACCTGAACGGCCGGGGCGCCCGTGGTGCGCGTAAGGGTGGTCACTTCTCTTCCTCCTTGGCGGGAGCGGACGGGAGGGCGGAGGCGGCCGACGGACCCGCCAGCTCACCAGTCTGGCCCTTGGCGACCAGACCCTTGACATAGGCGTTGTACTCCTCCTCCGAGACCACGTGCACGGTGAACAGCATCGCGGCGTGGTAGGTGCCACACAGCTCGGCGCACTTGCCGTCGAAGGTGCCGGTCTTGGTGGGCGTGACGTCGAAGGAGTTCGGCTTGCCGGGGATCACGTCGAGCTTGAAGTACCAGGCGGGAACCCAGAAGGAGTGGATGACGTCGGCCGACGTCAGGTTGAAGCGGATCGGCTTGTTCACCGGCACGTACAGGTCCGGGATCTTCTCGATCGTGCCGCTCTCGTGGGCGATGGCACCGATCTGCTGGTTGTCCTTCTCCATGTAGTTGAAGGTCCAGGACCACTTCTGGCCCACCACGTTGATGGTGTGGGCCGGCTCATCCTTGGCGAGCACCCGGTTCTGGGCCTTCACCGTGTAGAAGAAGAGCACGATGATGATCAGGAAGGGGACGATGGTGTAGAGCACCTCGAGCGGCACGTGGTAACGGACCTGCTGCGGAACCTGGTTGTTCTCGCGGCGACGGAACTTGACCATCGAGTAGAAGATCAGGCCCCAGACCAGGGCGCCGATCACTGCGCAGGCGATCCAGGCACCGATCCACAGGTCACCCATGAACGGGGCACGGTCGGAGGCGGGCTCCACCATGCCGACCCGGGACCACTGCCCCCGGCCAGGATCCGTGCTGCAGCCGGCCAGTCCCAGGAGCAGCGCACTGCCCAGAGCGAGGCTCGCAGCCTTCGTCGACCTGCGGCGCCATCCGTTGAGTTCAAGACCCACGTCAATGCCCTTCCAACTGTGTCCGGCTCCCCTGACAGGGAGTGGGGCCACTGGCCCCCGCTGATGCACTTCCCCAGCCGGACCGTCGTCGGCACAAGCGCATGCGGCGGCCCGTGGCTAGTTCGCCCAAAGACTAACCCAAAACAGACCGTCCCGTCGCATCTGTTCTATGCGACGGGACGGCCGAATTGGTTCATGAATTGAACTCAGTGGAAGGAGTCCCCACAAGCGCAGGAGCCCTGCGCATTGGGATTGTCGATGGTGAAGCCCTGCTTCTCGATGGTGTCGACGAAGTCGATCGTCGCGCCGGACAGGTAGGGGGCGCTCATCCTGTCGGTGACCACATTGACGCCGCCGTAGGTCTTCACCACGTCGCCATCCAGCTGACGCTCGTCGAAGAAGAGCTGGTAGCGCAGGCCGGAGCAGCCACCGGGCTGCACGGCGACGCGCAGGGCCAGATCGTCGCGACCCTCGCCTTCCAGCAGCGTCTTGACCTTGGTGGCGGCGACATCGGTCAGCACGATGCCGTCGGTGGTGGGCTGGATGGAGATGTCGGTCATCTGGGTCCTCCTGGAAGGGAAAGTTCAGGTTCTCAACGCCGGTGGGCCGAGCCCTATTCCCGACGGGATGCCTCCACGATACCCGAGGGACACTCCGGGACAATTCAGCGCTGGAATCCGGCCAGACCCGGGGTTTCACCAATTCCAAGTTCGTGCCACGGGCCGGACCGCCTCGGCGATCTCAGCCTCGTCCAGGGAGCCACCGGCCGGGGCCAGGGCATAACCCTGCTCGATTCCCATGGTGCGGGTCTCGCGCGAGGAAATGTAGTTGCGTCGGGCCAGGGCGATCGCCGGACGCATCGCGGCTTCGGCCAGTTCGGCCACCAGCGGCAGCAGATCGCCCCCCTTGGAGCCGAAGTCCAGCTCGTCGTAGCCGGTCACCACCAGATCGCACTGCGCCATGGTGTCGGCCAGGCCGGCCAGGCGAGCGCACTCGGCAGGGCCGGTGACCACGTCGCCCCCCAGGGCCAGCACCGCTGCCCCCAGGCCACCGACCGCACCCGCGCCGGGCGTCGTCCCCAGAGTGGGATCACCCAGCTGCGTGCACCAGTCCACCAGGGCCTGGTCCGCGGCCAGCAGCTCGCCCGGGTGGGCCCCGCTGGCGTGCATGGTGGCGGCGGTGAGGCCGCGCAACCCGGTCAGCTGCTGTTCGGTCTGGGCCGCGGTCACCACCAGGTGCACTCGCAGGCCGGACAGTCGCGCCCGCTCGTCCCCGAGTGTCTGCCAGAAGCCCGCTCCCCCGTCGGCCCAGGTGAATGCCGGTACCTCCAGCCAGAGTTCGGGCAGCGGGCGAGCCTCCTCGCGGGCCCGGGAGAGCACTGCCCGCACGGTGGCGCCGACGCAGGCGGAGCTGCCGGGATCCTGCGACTCGAGGTTGCCGTCGATGTCCACCCGCACGGCCACCCCGGCCGGGCCGACAAGGGCCCCGTCAACCTCCCAGGGTGTCGGCTCGGCGGCGGTCAGGTCCGCCCAGGCCTGGCCGAAGCCCTTTCCGGCCTCGGCGATCGGCACGACGGCGCACTGCGCACCGAGATCCGCCCAGGCCCGGGCCATGGCGGCCCCGGTCTGGGCGGATGTCAGGTTGTCGAAGGCCCCGGTGGCCACCAGGACGCGCATCAGTTGGGAATGAAGCCCTCGTTGCCGCCAGCGGCGTCGAGCATTCCGCGGACCTCGTCCAGCGTGGCGCTGGCATCGGGCACGATCAGGTCGGATTCGGCCAGTTCCTCGTCGCCCAGGTGCTCACCGGCGCGGATCTGGTCGAGCAGCTGGCCGATCACGGACTGCAGCTCGACCTCGTCGCCGGCCTCGATGGCAGCCTGGACCTGGTCGTCGATCTCGTTCAGAGCGGCAAGCTGGTCTTCGTCGAGGCGCCACTGGCCCTCGCCCAGGATTCGGACGATCATGCCTGGTTTCCTTCCTGCTGACCGAACGGCTGCTGCGGGGCGGCCGACTGCTGGGTGGGAGCTTGCTGGGTGGGAGCCTGTGCGGCGGGCTGGGCCGGAGACCCGGCCTCGATCGCGGGGGCCGGCTGACCGGCCGGGGCAATCTCCCCGCCCACGCGGGCCTTCAGCGCGGCCAGCTCGTCCTCCACCTGGCTGGAGGAGGCCAGCTGGTCGAGCTCGCGGGTGATGTCGTCCTTGTAGGTGCCCGACGGATCATCCAGCGCGCCGGAAGCGAGCAGCTCGTCGATCGCACCGGCGCGGGCCTGCATCTGCTGGGTCTTGTCCTCGGCCCGCTGGACGGCCAGGCCGACGTCGCCCATCTCCTCCGACATGCCGCTGAAGGCCTCGTTGATCCGGGTCTGCGCTTCGGCGGCGGAGTAGGTGGCCTTGATGGTCTCCTTGCGGGTGCGGAAGGCATCCACCTTGGCCTGCAGCCGGGTGGAGGCGCGCACCAGCTTCTCCTCCTCGGCCTGCAGCTGACCGTGCTGGGCCTGCAGGTCGCCGAGCTGCTGCTGCAGGCCGGACTTGCGGGTAAGGGCTTCGCGAGCCAGATCCTCGCGGCCCTGCTCGAGGGCACGCTGGGCCTGGTTGTTGAGCTTCTCCACCTCGGAATTGAGCTGGGAGGCCTGCAGTTCGACGCGCTTGCGGCTGGTGGCGACGTCGGCGACGCCGCGACGTACCTTTTGCAGCAGGTCGAGCTGACGCTGGTAGGAGTAGTCGAGGGTTTCGCGAGGGTCCTCCGCCCGATCCAGGGCCTTGTCCGCCTTGGCGTGGAAGATGGTGGAGATCCTCTGGAAAATGCCAGCCATGTGCTGTTCGGTCCTTCCGCTCGGGGTGCGCCGAGGCCTCGGCACAGCAAGTCGAGCACCAGCTTAGGGCCAAGCACAAGCAGATCCCGGGTCCTGGGGCTGGTCTTCAGCCGTACACCCGGGATCAATCAGGGGTTCTGCCCGCAGAGCGTAATCACTCGACATCTCGCCAGTCGGTGTTCTCCACCCACCACCCGGCCTCGTGCAGTCTGCGCGTTACCCGTTCGAGCTCCTGGACGCTGGGCAGTTCGTCGGTCATCTCCAGGTAGCCGGTGCCGACGTCGATGTGGTTGGCCGGCACCAGCCCTTGGGCGGTGAGCTGCTGGCCGAGTTCCTGGATCTCCTCGGTGGTGAGCCGACGTTGCAGCACGGCCACCAGGGGGATGTAGTCCCCATCGGGGATCCCCTGCGGGTAGCCGGCCTTGAGCCACCCGATCACCCGCTCCAGGTAGCCGAACATCAGTCCGCCACCGGACATGAGGCTTGCTCACCGGGCCAGCCCGCGGATTCCAGACGCTCCAGGACCCGCAGGACATCGGCCTGGCTCGGCTGTTCGTGGACGGTCTCGCGGATCGCCTCCCGGACGCGCTCCTCCGGGATGGCGCTGTCGATCCCACCCTGGCCCCGGTGCAACTCCAGCACCAGGTATTCGACCTCCTCGGGCGTCAGCGAGCGGTGCAGCACGCCGAACAGGGCAATGTAGTTGGACTTGTCGACGCCCTGTGGGTACCCGGCACGTAGCCAGCCAAGGATCTTGTCGAGGGGGTTGTTGGGCATCGGCGGCTCACTTCTTGACGAAGGTGGGGAAGACGTGGGCAAAGGAGACCTTGTAGCCCAGCCCGGAGGAAACGACGATCGCGATCCCCATGGCGATACAGGCCAGCACCAGGGCGAAGCACAGGTAACCGATCACCTTGCCGATCGGATGACCGGCCTGGTGGCTGATCTCGGCGTCACCGCCCGCACCGTAGGCCATGGCGCGGATGCCGACGGAGAACAGGGCGGGCAGGCCCGCACCCACCAGCAGACCGACGATCAGCACCTGGGCGATGGCGGTGAGGAAGAGCTGGAACATGACCTTGCCTCTCAGAGGGCGACGGGCGTCGGGGTGATGGCGGACGACGAAGCGGACTGCTCGTCCCACTCGTCGTTGACATTGTTGGCGCTGACGGGCTTGCGGCGGGAGTGGACGAAGAAGTATCCGGACAGCCCGACCAGGATCGCGAAGACGGCGAGCACACCGAGGTAGCCGGGCAGGGCATCGCCGACGAAGTAACAGGCGGCACCGACGGCGGCGGCCGCCGGCAGGGTGATCAACCAGGCGCTGACCATCCGCAGGGCCACGCCCCAGCGCACCTCGGCGCCCTTGCGTCCGATGCCAGTGCCCAGGATGGAGCCGGTGGCCACATGGGTGGTGGACAGCGCGAAGCCCAGGTGACTGGAGGTGAGGATGACCGCGGCCGACGACGCCTCGGCAGCCATGCCCTGCGGAGAGCTGATCTCCACCAGCCCCTTGCCCAGGGTGCGAATGATCCGCCAGCCACCCAGGTAGGTGCCCAACGCGATCGCCACCGCACAGGCAACCTTCACCCAACCGGGGATGGAGGAGGTGCTGGTCCAGTGACCCGAGGCGATCAGCGCCAGGGTGATCACGCCCATGGTCTTCTGTGCGTCATTGGTGCCGTGCGCCAGGCTGACCAGCGACGCGGTGCCGATCTGGCCCCAGCGGAATCCCGTCTCCTTGTACCGCTCCGCGACACCTTCGGTGATCCGGTAGACCAGCCAGGTGCCGCAGGTGGCGACGATCGCCGCGATCACCGGAGAAGCCAGGGCCGGCAGGATCACCTTGCCCAGCACACCGTCGATCTTGCTGCCATTGCCGGCCCAGTTCACACCTCCGGCGCCCAGCGCGACCAAGGTGGAGCCAACCAGTCCACCGAACAGGGCGTGCGAGGAGCTGGACGGCAGGCCGAGCAGCCAGGTGAGCAGGTTCCAGGCGATGCCGCCGACGAGTCCACAGAAGACGATCATCAGCAGCAGGTGCCCCTGGTCGGCCAGGTACTCGGTCTTGGGCGCGCCGGTCTTGTCCTGGATCTTGATCACGGCATTCGTGACCGTCAGCGCCACCTCCACCGAGAGGAAGGCACCCACCAGGTTCAGGATGGCGGACAGGGTGACGGCGGTCTTGGGCTTGAGGGCGCCGGTGGCGATGGACGTCGCCATCGCATTGCCGGTGTCATGGAATCCGTTGGTGAAGTCGAAGGCGATGGCCGTCACGACGACCAGCCCCAATAGCACTAGTTCTACGCTCACCCCCGCATCTTCTCGGCTTATACCACGCAAAACAAACCACCAAGTGAACGAAATCTTTCCAGAGAGTCATTTCACGGCGACGACTTGCCAACGGGGTGATTTATCCCACTCCCCCGCGGCACCGTAGGATTGGGCGAACGCATGGCCATCGAGGACCTGCCACCCGAAACGACGAGGACGAGACGTGGGACTGTTCCGACCCTATGAGCAGGGCACAACCGAAGACACGACCCAGGGCAAACGCAAGCGCGGTGGGGCCACCGCGGTTCCCCGTCCCCAGAAGTCCGAGCCGGCGCAGGCCGTCAGGGAGCAGACCGTCGCTCAGCAGGCCGTAGAGACGACCGACGTGACGGGCAAGCGCCAGCCACAGAAGAAGGGCACCCGCACCCCCACCCGCGCCGAGGCCGAGGCCGCCCGGATGGCCCGGCTGCATCCAACGCTCAGCCCGAAGGAGGCCAAGAAGGCCCAGCGCCAGGCCGAACGGGAACAGCGACTGCGCAATCTGGACGCCGCCGAGAACCTCCCGGAACGCAGACTGGTGCGCGACCACGTCGACTCCCAGCTGACCATCACCGAGTTCACCATCCCCGTGATGCTGGTGATCATGGCCATCAGCCTGGGTTTCGGCCGCAGCTATGCGGTCCAGACCGCCACCAGCGTGCTGATGATGGCGGTCTTCGCCCTCTGGGTGGTCAACATCACCCTGCGCTGGCGCTCCTTCAAGAAGCTGGCACTGGCACGCGGCCTGCAGCCCAAGCAGCGTGGCCTGATGATGTACCTGATCAACCGCATGATGACCATCCGGGGCCTGCGCCGCCCCGAGCCGCGGATCAAGCGCGGCGAGAGCTACTGAGGAGAGCCATGAGCTACCTGTGGACCGCCGAACTCACCCCTGGCGCCGAGGCGTCGAGCGATGACCTGACGGGGGCCGGCGTCGGCAAGCGTTTCGAGGACCAGGCCCAGGCCGAGGCCTGGCTGGCCGAGTACTACGAGGACCTCGCGGATCTTGGCGTCGCCAGCGTCAGCCTCTTCGAGGAGGACCGACTGGTCTACGGTCCGATGTCCCTGGAGGCCATGTGAGCGCTCGCCAGCCGTGGCGGCGCTGGGCACACCTTGCCCTGGCCCTCGCCGGGCTGGCGGTGGTGGTCTATGGCCTCGTCTCGGTGGCCAACCCGTCGATCACCTGCCGCGGGGTGCAGATGCAGCCCGGCGACGTCTGCCACAAGAACGACTTCAGCAGGCTGGGCACCCAGCAGGTGCAGACCTATGAGGAACGTCTGCACTCCGCTCGGATCAGCCAGCCGGTGGTGGTGGCCACGGGCGCGGCGGTAGCGCTTTTCGGCCTGGCGCTGTACCGCCGCGAAGCCCGCTGACGCCGCTCATTCCCACGCTGGTGAGCGTGGGCTGACCACGGGGATCGTGGTCAGGCCTCGCGCACCTCAGGGGTGACAAAGGGCGGCTTCACGATCCGGAACTTCTCCACCCGGTTGCGCACCTGGACGCCGACCTCGTCGTCCAGCTCGAAGCGGGAATCCACCAGAGCCAACGCGATTCCCTGCTTCAGGGTGGGGCTGAAGGTGCCGCTGGTCACCTCGCCGACGGTCTGGCCCGCATCGTCGACGACGGCCATCCCGTGCCGCGGGATCCCCCGACCCAGGGCCAGCAGACCGCGCATCCGTCGGGCCGGGCCCTCCGCCTTGACGGCGCGCAGCACCTCGGACCCGATGAAGGGTTCGGTCTTCTTCCAGCCGATCGCCCAGGACAGGCCGGCCTCCACCGGGTTGATCTCGGGCGTGATGTCATTGCCGTGCAGGGCATAGCCCATCTCCGTGCGCAGCGTGTCCCGGGCACCCAGGCCACAGGGGCGGATCCCGTACTGCTCACCCGCGGTGATCACCTGGTCCCAGACCTCGACGGCCTGCTCGGTGGGCACCACCAGCTCGTAGCCCTTCTCACCGGTGTAGCCGGTACGGCAGACGGTCATGCTCCAGCCGTCGCGCTGCACCACCTCGAAGGCCATGTAGTCCATGCTGGTGGGCAGGGATAGGGCCGTCAGCACGTCCTCCGAGCGGGGTCCCTGGACGGCCAGCACGGCGAAGTCGGCGTGCTGGTTGACCACCTCGAGGTCCTCCAGCTCGC
Organism: Luteococcus sp. H91; assembly: GCF_038433135.1. Classification (NCBI taxonomy): domain Bacteria; kingdom Bacillati; phylum Actinomycetota; class Actinomycetes; order Propionibacteriales; family Propionibacteriaceae; genus Luteococcus; species Luteococcus sp. H91. Next base: position 117,086 of record NZ_JBCDMV010000006.1, read on the forward strand.
TGTTGGTCCGGTCGGAGTGGGCCCGGTCGGCGATGATCTGCACCACCTGGGTGGTGTTGGCCGCATTCGGGATCAGGAAGACCTCATCCTCACCCTTGAGATAGGCGATCAGGTCATCGGTGACGCCGCCGGTGTCATTGCACAGCATGGTGTACTGCGCCTTCCCCGGGCCGATCTTGTTCAGGTCATTGGCCAGGCACAGGTTCAGGAAGTCGACGGCGCCATGCCCGCGCACCACGGCCTTGCCCAGGTGGGACACGTCGAAGATGCCCACGCCGTCGCGCACCGCGTGGTGCTCGGCCAGGATGCCGCCGCCGGCGTATTCCAGCGGCATCAGCCAGCCACCGAACTCGGCGAACTTGGCCCCCGCCTGCTCATGGCGTTCGTGCAGCGGTGAATGCAGCATCTCGGACATCCAAACTCCCTCGTCGTCGCGGAATGAAGCGGTACTGGGAGCCAAGCTACCGGACCGTGGCCCACAAAAGTGTCCGAGGGCTGGGCTAGCCTGAACGGGTCATCGCCATTGCCGTCGGAAAGGCCCAGAACAGTGCCCAGCTCTCGTGTGCCCAGCCCACTCACCCCCGGTGCGACCCTGCCCGCCGTCGAGGTGCAGCCTGCCGCCCCGGAGGCTGCCGACTACTTGGTGGTCGGCGTCACCGGCAGCCCGGAGGCCCCGGTGCTGATGGGCGTGCCCGCCAATGTGGACAAGTTGGCCCCCGGCTCGCTGCAGGAGCTGGCGGTGGATCTGGGCGCCAAGCCCGATGCCGGCGCGGTGGCCGTGCTCCCCCGCTGCGGGGCGCAGCTGCTGGCCGTCGGGGTGGGCACGGGTGAGCTGACCCCGGAGCAGGTGCGGCGCAGCACCGGCGCGGCCCTGCGCGAGGCCGTCGGGCGGGCCGGTGAGCGGGAGCTGCACGTCGCGATCAGCCTGAACACTGCCGAGGCGGAGCTGGTCCGGGCCGCGATCGAGGGGGCCCTGCTGGGTGGCTACGAGTTCGTGAAGGTGGGGTCCGGACCCCGTCAGAAGCTGGCCCGGATCACCGTGGTCAGCTCGCTCTCGGGCGCACCGGCCAAGCAGATGGTGGCCGAGGCGCAGGCCGTCGCGCAGGCGGTGCTGGTGGCCCGGGACTGGATCAACACCCCGGCCAACCTGCTCTACCCGGAGAGCTTCGCGGCCGACGTCCGTGAGCTGGTCAAGGGCAGCAAGCTCGAGGTGGAGGTGCTCGACGAGAAGCAGCTGGCCAAGGAGGGCTTCGGCGGGATCCTGGCCGTCGGTGGCGGTTCCCAGCGTCCGCCGCGGCTGGTCCGTCTGGAGCACAAGCCGCGCGGCGCCAAGAGCCACCTGGTGCTGGTGGGCAAGGGCGTCACCTTTGACACCGGCGGTCTGAACCTGAAGACCGCCGACGGCATGTACACCATGAAGTGCGACATGTCCGGTGCGGCGGCGGTACTGGCCGCCACCCGGGCCATCGCCGAGCTCGGCCTGGGCGTGTGGGTCACCTGTTACGCCTCGTTGGCGGAGAACATGCCGTCGGGTGCGGCCTACCGGCCGAGCGACGTGATCACCATGTACGGCGGAACCACGGTGGAGAACGCCAATTCGGACGCCGAGGGGCGGTTGGTGATGGCCGACGCCCTGGCCCGCACCCAGGCGGACAAGCCGGATCTGGTGGTGGACGTGGCCACCCTGACCGGCGCGTGCATGGTGGCGCTGGGCAACCGGATTGCCGGTCTGATGACCTCCGACGACGCCACCGCGGATCTGGTGCTGGATGCCGCGGAGACCGCGGGCGAGGAGTTCTGGCAACTGCCGATCCCCGAGCACCTGCGCAAGGGGTTGGAATCCAAGGTGGCCGACGTGAAGTCCAGCGGTGGCCGACTGGGCGGTGCGCTGACCGCGGCGGCCTTCCTGCAGCACTTCGTCGGCCAGGACACGGCCTGGGCCCACCTGGACATCGCAGGCCCCGCCTTCAATGACGACAATGCCTATGACTACGTGCCGGTCGGCGGAACCGGGCACGCGGTGCGGACCCTGGTGGAACTTGCCCGCGGCCTGCAGAGCTGAGAGCGAACTGACTGTGCTGGGCGCCGGTTGAGGGCTAGGCTGGCGAGGACAATCCATGGATTTGCAAAGGAGCCCCAACCTCATGGCGACCGAAGTCACTCTTCCCGCCCTTGGTGAAAGCGTCACCGAAGGCACCGTCTCCCGTTGGCTGAAGGCGGTCGGAGACCGTGTTGAGGTCGACGAGGCCCTCGTCGAGGTGTCGACCGACAAGGTCGACACCGAGATCCCCTCCCCCGCGGCCGGCGTCGTCTTGGAGATCCGCGTTGCCGAGGATGACGTCGCCGAGGTTGGCGCCGTCCTGGCCGTGATCGGTGAGGAGTCGGAGGCCGGCGCTGCCGCCGCTCCCGCCCCCGCTGCCCCGTCCACGGAGAAGCCCGTCGAGAACGAGCAGCCGGCCGACGCCAGCGTCGAGGCGCAGCAGGAGGCCAACCAGACCGAGGCCGCCCCCGCCGATCCGTCCGCCGTCGAGGCGCCGGCCGGCGGGGTGGCCGCGGCCGCACCCGCCGATGGCGCCGCGCAGGGCACCGAGGTCACCCTGCCCGCCCTGGGCGAGTCCGTCACCGAGGGCACCATCAGCCGCTGGCTGAAGGCCGTCGGCGAGACCGTCGAGGCCGACGAGGCACTGGTGGAGGTCTCCACCGACAAGGTCGACACCGAGATCCCCTCCCCCGTCGCCGGCACCGTGCTGGAGATCCGGGTGAAGGAGGACGAGGTGGCCGAGGTTGGCGCCGTGCTGGCCGTGGTCGGTGATGCCTCCGCTGCTGCAGCCCCCGCTGCCGAGGCGCCCGCCGCCCCGGCCGAGGAGGCACCCGCCGAGGAAGCACCCGCCGAAGAGGCACCCGCCGAGGAGGCTCCGCCTGTGGCCGAGGCCCCGGCTCCTGCCCCCGCCACTCCGGCTCCGACCCCGGCCGCCCCTGCTACTCCCGCAGCCCCGGCTCCGGCCGCCCCCGGTTCCACCCCGACTGCCTCGGGCGAGCCCGGCCCCTATGTCACGCCGCTGGTGCGCAAGCTGGCCGCGGACAATGGGCTGGACCTGAACGAGATCACCGGCACCGGCGTCGGTGGCCGGATCCGCAAGGAGGACGTGCTGGCCGCCGCCGAGGCCAAGAAGGCCCCGGCCGCTCCCGAGGGCCCGGCTGCCGCTCCCGCCGCCGCTGCGCCGTCGGCGCCGAAGGCCGCCCCGAAGGGCGCGGACTCCAGCAAGCGTGGCAGCACGGAGAAGATGAGCCGGCTGCGCCAGACCATTGCGAAGCGAATGACCGAGTCCCTGCAGACCTCGGCCCAGCTGACCGCGACCGTCGAGGTGGACCTGACGAAGATCTCCCAGCTGCGCAAGCAGCACAAGGAGGACTTCAAGAAGCGGGAGGGTGCCTCCCTGAGCTACCTGCCCTTCATCACCAAGGCCACCATCGAGGCCCTCAAGCAGTTCCCCTTCGTCAACGCCACGATCGAGGAGAACGAGGTCACCTACCACGACGCCGAGCACATTGGCATCGCGGTGGACACCGACAAGGGTCTGCTGGTGCCGGTGATCAAGGACGCCGGCGACCTGAACATCGCCGGCCTCGCCAAGAAGATCGCCGACCTGGCCTCCCGCACCCGCGAGAACAAGGTCACCCCGGACGAGCTGGGCGGTGGCACCTTCACCATCACCAACTACGGCTCGGCCGGCACCCTGTTCGACACCCCGATCATCAACCTGCCCCAGGTGGCGATCCTCGGCACCGGCGCGCTGGTCAAGCGCCCGATGGTGATGGACGTCGACGGCTCCGACGTGATCGCGGTGCGCGACATGATGTACCTCTCGCTGACCTACGACCACCGTCTGATCGACGGTGCCAAGGCGGCGCTCTTCCTGGCCGCCGTCAAGGCGCGCCTGGAGGAGGGCGACTTCGCCGGCGAGCTGGGCAACTGAGCAACCGGTTGAACCGCTGAGCCCAGCCGCGGGGGCCCCCCCCCCCCCCCCCCCCGGCCCCCCCCCCCCTC
>NZ_JBCDMV010000007.1:0-98430 GCF_038433135.1 Luteococcus sp. H91
GGGGGGAAAACGGGGGAAAAAAGAGGGGGAAAAAAAAAAAAAAGGGGGGACCCCCCCGCGGCTCGTTCCCGGCTAGGATTGGTCGGCGGCCGCAGTGGGGCCGCACCACACTCGAGAGATGATCCGGAGCGACGATGGCGAGCGAGAAGGCCAAGGAACTGGCAGCCAAGCAGAAGGCCCAGGTCAAGGCGGAGAAGGAACGCAAGAAGAACTCCTCCGACCCCCGCGACTGGAGCCAGATGCGCCAGATCAAGGAGAGCTACCGGATCACCAAGGAAGCCGATCCGAAACTCCCGCTGGTGCTGGCGGCCGGGTTCCTCGGCCCCGTGCTGCTGGGCCTTGTCCTGGGCCTGCTGGTCAAGCCGATCTGGTTCTGGCTGGTGATGGGCATCATGATCGGCATGACCGTGGCGATGTTCCTGTTCACCCGTCGGGTGAAGAACTCGGTCTACAAGCGCTACGAGGGTCAGCCCGGCTCCGCCGAGATCGCGCTGAACATGCTGCCCAAGGGCTGGCAGTCCACCCCGGCGATCAATGCCACCCGGCAGATGGACGTCGTGCACCGGGTTGTGGGCCCCGGCGGCCTGATCCTGGTGGGCGAGGGCGATCCCGGTCGTCTGAAGTCACTGCTGGCCACCGAGGTGAAGCGTCACGAGCAGACCGCCTATGGCGTCACGGTGCAGACCGTGCAGATGGGTGATGCGCCCGGTCAGGTGCCGCTGAACAAGCTGGCCGACCACATCAAGAAGCTGCCCAAGCAGCTGGATGCCACCAAGATCGACGAGGTGACCAAGCGGCTGCGCGCCATGGATGCCGTCCGCGCCCGGATGCCGATCCCGAAGGGTCCGCTGCCCAAGCAGGGCTCGCGTCGCGCCATGCGCGGCTGAGCGGCACCCGTACATCGTGGCGGTACAGAACCTCCTCAATGCCGAACAGGTCACCAAGACCTACGGCACCCGCACCCTGCTGGACCAAGTCTCGCTGGGTCTGGGCAAGGGCGACGTGATCGGCGTCGTCGGTCGCAATGGCGACGGCAAGTCCACCCTGCTGAAGGTGCTCACCGGCGCCATCGAGCCCGACGGCGGCCGGGTCACACGCACCGGATCGGTCTCCATCGGGGTGCTCACCCAGGCCGAAGAGGTGATCCCCGGCCAGACGGTGCGGGACCTGATCGTCGCCGGCGAACCCGACCATGTCTGGGCCCGTGATGCCTACCGTCGGGCCGTGGTGGAACACCTCCTGGCCGACATCGAGCTCGATGCGGAACTGGGCCGTCTCTCCGGCGGGGAACGACGCCGGGCCGCACTGGTCAGCCTGATGTTCGGCCAGCACGACCTGTTGGTGCTGGACGAGCCCACCAACCACCTTGACGTGGAGGCCGTCGCCTGGCTGGCCGACCACCTGAATGCCCTGCAGCAGCGCAGCATCGCGATGCTGGTGGTCAGCCACGACCGCTGGTTCCTGGATGCCATCTGCAACCGGGTCTGGGAGGTGCATGACGGCGTCGTGGACCCCTACGACGGTGGTTACGCCGCCTATGTGTTGGCCCGCGCCGAACGCTCCCGGCAGGCCGCGGCCAATGAGGCCCGCCGGCAGAACCTGGTGCGCAAGGAGCTGGCGTGGCTGCGTCGCGGGGCACCAGCCCGGACGTCGAAGCCGAAATTCCGGATCGAGGCGGCCAACACCCTGATCGAGGACGTGCCGCCGCCGCGCGACCGGCTCGCCCTGGAACAGTTCAGCGTCAGCCGCCTGGGCAAGGACGTCTTCGACCTGGAGAAGGTGACGCTGCGCTTCGGGGAGCGCACCCTGCTGAACCAGCTCACCTGGTCGATCGGCCCGGGCGACCGGATCGGGCTGCTGGGTGTCAATGGCGCCGGCAAGACCACGCTGCTGAACCTGCTGGCCCACGAACTCTCCCCCACCTCCGGGCGGGTCAAGCAGGGCAAGACCCTGCGGCTGGGACACCTGAGCCAGCACATCGGGGAACTGGACGAACGCGAGACGGTGCTGGAGAGCGTCAACCGACTCAAGGCCGAGACCAAGCTGGCCACCGGCAAGGACACGTCGGCCTCCAACCTGCTGCAGGAATTCGGCTTCACCGGGGAGAAGCTGGTCACCCGGATCGGCGAGCTCTCCGGTGGTGAGCGACGCCGGCTGAGCTTCCTGCGGATCCTGATGGACGAGCCCAATGTGCTGCTGTTGGACGAGCCGACCAATGACCTGGACATCGACACCCTCACGGTGATCGAGGACTACCTGGACACCTGGCCGGGCACCATGATCATCGTCAGCCACGACCGGTACTTCCTGGAACGCGTGACCGACTACACCTATGCGTTGATGGGCGACGGCCGCTGCGTGCTGCTGCCCGGTGGCGTCGACGAATACCTGGCACATCGCCGCAATCGGGAGACCGGCCCCGGCAAGAGCGCCCAGCTGACCGCCGACGCCGCCTCCGCCGGCGATGCGACCCCGGACTCCGCCGCCGCCCCGAGGGCCTCGGCCGCCGAGATCCGCCAGGCCCGCAAGGACCTGAGCCGGTTGGAGAGCCAGATGACCAAGCTCAGCGCCCGGATCGAGAAGATCCACGCCCAGATGGCCGACCACGCCAGCGACTACGCAAAGTTGGCCGAGTTGCAGGCCGAGTTGCAGGTGGCCAGCGACGAGCACGATGAGCTGGAGTTGGCCTGGCTGGAGGCGGCAGAAGTCATCGAAGACTGAGCCTTTCCGCTTCCCCAAAGGCGTCGCTTTCCTTGTCTGGTTGGGAAACGGCCCACAAGGTTTCTCGTCGCGGTCATCTGGATTTCACCACCCCTTCCTAGGTTGGGAACCGCCCCTGTCGGGGCACCCACCCCACTGGAAGGAACCCTCGTGAACACCTCGTCCACCCCACGTTCCCGTCGCAGCGTCGCCCTGGTTGGCGGCCTCACCTCGCTGGCGCTCAGCGCCAGCCTGCTCACCACCGTCCCCTCGGCCACCGCGGCCCCCGAGCTGCCGGCCCCCGGTGACGACGTCTACCGCGGCCAGGTCCAGGTCGTCCCCGGCAAGAACCCCGACGCCCGCGTGCTGCGCGGCGCCGTCTTCGTCGATGCCAACCGCAACTCGGTCAAGGACCGCGGCGAGAAGGGCATCCCCGGCGTCAGCGTCTCCAATGGCCGCACCGTGGTGGCCACCGACCGTCGCGGCGAGTACCAGCTGACCGTCGACGACAACACCACCGTCTTCGTCTCCCAGCCCGCCGGCTACCAGGTGCCCGTCGACTCCTCCAATGTGGCGCAGTACTACTACAACCACCTGCCGCAGGGCTCGCCCAAGCTGAAGTTCGGCGGGATCAAGCCCACCGGCCCGCTGCCCAAGGCCGTGAACTTCGGCATGGTGACCAGCACGGCCACCGCCGGCAGCGAGCAGGACTGCCTGATCGGCGGCGACATCCAGACCTACACCAAGAAGGAGGCGGAGTACGCCGCCAAGGGTGCCTTCAACGACCTGTCCAAGCGTGACGACTACCGCGGCTGCGGCGCCCTGTTCATCGGCGACATCGTCGGTGACGACCTGAGCCTCTACCCCGGCATCCGCCAGCTGACCAGCAAGCTGAACGGCCCGGCCCGCTTCCTGCCCGGCAACCACGACCTGGACTACGACGCCAAGAACCGCGCCCACGCCTATGACACCTACCGCGCGACCTTCGGCCCCACCTACCACTCCTATGACGTGGGCCGGGTGCACGTGGTCAGCCTGGACACCGTGGACTACCCGGTGCCGGGACGCAGCTACAACGGCGCCCTGGGCAAGAAGCAGCTCGAGTGGCTGCGCAAGGACCTGGCCCGGGTTCCCAAGAACAAGCTGATCGTGGTGGCCGGGCACATCCCGCTGCTCACCTTTGCCGACCAGGGCAGCGAGCAGCACCAGATCGACGAGGTCAAGCAGGTCTACAAGCTGCTCAAGGGCCGCAAGGCGGTGGCCGTCTCCGGCCACACCCACAGCATCGAGAACATGCGCAAGGGCGACTCGATGGCGGGCTGGCAGGACATCTTCGGCGTCACCAAGCTGCCCTTCCCGCACATCACCTCCGGCGCCATCTCCGGCGACTGGTACAGCGGCAAGCTGTTGGAGGGCGGCTACCCACTGGCCGTGCAGCGCGACGGCGGCCTGCCCGGTGTCGTGACGCTGGACATCAAGGGCAATCGCTTCACCGAGCGCTTCACCGTGCGCGGTGACAAGGGTGCCGACCAGATGCAGCTGGGCCTGAACACCCCCGCCTACCGCGCCTGGTACAAGGCCAACAAGCCCGCCAAGAAGCCCAAGCCCGGCAATGCCGCGCCGCTGGCCGACCCGTTGAAGATCAGCAAGGACGACCTGTCCGGCAGCTGGCTGACCACCAACTTCTTCATGGGCTCCACCGGCTCGAAGGTGATGGTCTCGATCGACGGCCGTCGGGCCCAGCAGGCCACCCGCACCCAGCCGATGACCGGCGAGGGGCAGTACGTCGGCGCCGAGTACTCCGATCCGGCCGCCGTCCAGGAGCAGCTGGTGCACGGCGGTTCCCCCGCCGATCGTTCGATGCACCTGTGGCGTCAGGGTCTGCCGACCGATCTGGAGGCCGGTACCCACACCGCCACCGTGCGCGCCACCGACGCCCACGGACGGGTCTCCACCGAGAAGATCACCTTCGAGGTGACCGAGTGAGCTGATTGCCACTACCCACCCCCCACGGGGTAGCTCGCCCCACCGTGTGAAGCCTTGACCCCTGCGACGGGGGTCAAGGCTTCACCGTCTGGGTCAGGTGGGCCCGCGTGGGCCACGTCCTGCGGGGGTGACGGGTCAGCGTCGGGCGACCTCGGCGTAGACCTCGCCCAGTTGCTGCGCGATCCGATCGGGGGCGAAATTGGCCACCACATCGGCCCGGATCTCGTCGGCGTCCCAGTCCCGGAAGTGGCCGACGAAGGTGGCCAACGACTCGGCCAACGCCTCGACGGAATCCGTGTCGGCGAACATCCCGACGCCCTCGTGCAGGAAGCCCTCCGGGCCGCCGCAGCGGGAGGCCAGCACGGGCAGCCCAGCGGCCATCGCCTCGATGTAGACCACGCCGAAGGTCTCCCACTCGCTGAGCAGCACGAAACCGTCGGCGTCGGCGAACTCGGTGGCGATCTGGGCACGGGTGCGCTGCCCGAGCAGGGTGACCCGCTCGGCCAGCCCCGCTTGCTGGGCGTGTGCCTCGATGACCTCCCGGTCGGGACCCTCGCCGATGATGGTCAGGCTCACCTCGGGCCGGTCGGCGAAGGCCCGGGCGAAGCCGTCGACCAGCAGCACCATCCGCTTGCGGGGCAACAGGTTGCCGGCCGTGACCAGCCGGATCCCCTGGTGGGGTTTGCGGGGCAGCCGGGCGAAGGTGACGACGTCGACGATATTGGGCACCACCCGCACGGGCAGGTCGAAGTTGTCGGTGATGACGTCGGCCAGTGCCTGGGAGACGGCGATCACCGCATCTGCGCGCCGGTAGGCCTCGGTGGCCCTGAGGCGCAGGTCGAAGGGGATCGACGTCGGGTTGAACTTGGAATTGTGCTCGGTGACCACCAGCTTGAACTGCCGACGCCGGTCGCTGCGGGCCGCCGCCAGCGCGTACTTGGTGAAGTGGGCGTGCACCACGTCGGGTGTGCCGTGCGCCGCGACGATCTGGGTGAAGACCATGTCGAAGGCCCGGTCCAGCACCGCCTGGTCCACAGAGCTGGGCACTCGCCCCACCGGCAGGCTCATGGTGTGCACGTCGATCCCGGCGACCACCTCGTGCCGCAGTCCGAAGCGACGCCAGCGGCGCAGCGAGCGCACGTCCAGCGCGGCGATCGCCACCCGGTGCCCGGCGGCCCGCAGGGCGCGGGCCTGATCCAGCTCGAAGATCCCCCACAGCGGGGTGCGCGGGCTGGGAACCCCCCGCGCCACGATCACGATGAACACGGCACTCCTCAGCGACGGTTGATCACGACGGTGCCCAGTGCCAGATCGTCCAGCGCCCGGCGCTCCGCACCGATCACGACGGCCGGGAGCACCAGCACCTTCATGGCAGCCCGCAGCACCGCACGCCGCCAGCCGATCGGCTGGTGGTCCAGCCTGACCACGGCAATCCGGCAGATCAGCTGCCCGAAGGAGCCCGAGGTCAGCGCGGTCAGCACCGTCTTCTGCAGGAAGTACAACCCCATCGGGGCAAAGCGCCGCCAGTCGAAGCCATGCAGCACCGCGTCGCCGAAGAGCAGCCGGGCCAGGATCATGCAGGCCGCCCAGTCGATCAACAGGGCCGCAAGCCGGGCATTCCAGGTGGCCAGGGACCCCCGTCCCTTCTCGGGCAGGCCAAGACTCTCGCCGGGGTACTGGTCCTCCATCTGCACGGCCTGGGTCATGGGTGAGAGGATACCGGCCATGTAACACCGCTGTTACATGGCCGGAACTATCGGGCAATGCAGGCCCGATAGCGTCATGCCAACACCCGAGAGTTCCACCTGGAGGAAACATGTTCCAAGGCGCCGATGACCTGCTGGCGTACATCAAGGACGAGGGCATCGAGACCGTCGATGTCCGCTTCTGCGACCTGCCCGGCGTCATGCAGCACTTCACGGTTCCCGCGGCCGCCTTCGGCCCCGAGGTCTTCGAGGAGGGCCTGTCCTTCGACGGTTCCTCGATCACCGGTTTCACCAAGGTGCACGAGTCGGACATGGCGCTGATGCCCGATCCGACCACCGCCTTCGTCGACCCCTTCCGTGTCTCCAAGACCCTGGTGGTCAACTTCTTCGTGCACGACCCAATCACCAAGGAGCCCTACGACCGGGATCCGCGCACCATCGCCAAGAAGGCCGAGGCCTACTTCGCCTCCACCGGCCTGGGCGACACCGTCTTCTTCGCCCCCGAGGCCGAGTTCTACGTCTTCGATGACGTGCGCTTCGAGACCAAGACCAACGGCTCCTTCTACGAGATCGACTCCGAGGCCGGCGCCTGGAACACCGGCCGCGTCGAGGAGGGCGGCAACCGCGGCTACAAGGTGAAGCTGAAGGGCGGCTACTTCCCCGTCGCCCCCGTCGACCACTTCTGCGAGCTGCGCGACGAGATCGTCGCCCACATGGAGAAGCTGGGCATGCAGACCGAGCGCGCCCACTCCGAGGTCGGCACGGGCGGCCAGGCCGAGATCAACTGGCGCTTCGACACCCTGACCGCCAGCGCCGACAAGGTGATGCTGTTCAAGTACCTGGTGAAGAACACCGCTTGGGTGAACGGCAAGACCGCCACCTTCATGCCCAAGCCGATCTACGGCGACAACGGCTCCGGCATGCACGTGCACAGCTCGCTGTGGAGTGACGGCACCAACCTGTTCTACGACGAGAACGGCTACGGCCAGCTCTCGGACCTGGCCCGCTGGTACATCGGTGGCATCCTGAAGCACGCCCCGGCACTGCTGGCCTTCACCAACCCGTCGACGAACTCCTACCACCGCCTGGTGCCGGGCTTCGAGGCGCCGGTGAACCTGGTCTACTCGGCCCGCAACCGTTCCGCCTGCATGCGGATCCCGTTGACCGGCAGCAATGCCAAGGCCAAGCGCGTCGAGTTCCGCTGCCCCGATCCGTCGGCCAACCCGTACCTGGCCTTCTCCGCCATGCTGCTGGCCGGCCTGGACGGGATCCAGAACCGGATTGAGCCGCCGGAGCCGATCGACAAGGACCTCTACGAGCTGCCGCCCGAGGAGCACGCCCAGGTGGCGCAGGTGCCCGCCTCGTTGGAGGAGGCCCTGAAGGCGCTGGAGGCCGACCACGAGTTCCTGCTGCAGGGCGACGTGTTCACCGCCGACCTGATCGAGACCTGGATCGAGATCAAGCGGGCCGACATCGACGAGATCCGCCAGCGCGTGCACCCGTACGAGTTCGACCTCTACTTCGCGATCTGACAAGGATTCGCTCGTAGGCCGCGCACGGGCCGCCGTCCCTCTGGATGGCGGCCCGTGCCGCGTATTTCGCAACCAAGGGGCGACCCGATGTGCTCGAATGGTGCGGTGCCAGAATCTGCCCTGTCGGTCACCGACTACGTCCGCACCACCCGCGGCACCGACTCGTCGGCCGGCTTCAGCCACGGCAACACGCTGCCGGCCGCCTGCCTTCCGCACGGCTTCAACCTGCTCACCCCGGTCACCGACGCCCGGACCAGAAAATGGCTCTACCAGTGGAATCCGCCCGGCGGGCTGAGGCTGCAGGCGCTGGCCTTCAGTCACCAGCCGTCGCCGTGGATCGGGGACCGGGCAGGGCTGCAGCTGATGCCGTGGACGGGGCACGCCCACACCGATCCGAAGCGCCGAGCGATCGCCTTCAGCCACGACGACGAGCACGCCCGGGCACACCACTACCGGGTCGCGCTGGCCGACGGGACCGTCGCCGAGGTCACCCCCACCGACCATGCGGCGGCCTTCCGCTGCACCTTCACCACCGACGAGGCCTGCGGGGTGCTGCTGGACCTGCCCGGCGACGGCTGGTTACGTGCCGACCTGCTGCCCGACGGCCGGGCCGTCATCACCGGTCGGCTGGAACCCTCCCCCGGCTTCGGGCGACGCCAGCGTGACCCGGTGGGCTTCTGCTACGGCGAGACCCGGCAGCGGGTCCGGGTGCTGGCCAATCCGCATCAGGGGCTGCTCGGCCGGCGGCCCGCCCGGGGGCGTCGACAGGCCGTCGTGCTGGAACTGCCGCCCGACCAGGGGGACCAGCTGGAGGTGCTGCTGGCCACCAGCTTCATCAGTGTTGACCAGGCCCGGCACAGCCTGGCGCTGGAGATCGGCGAGGCCGACTTCGACCAGGTACGGCTCCGGGCGCAGCATGCCTGGGAACAGGTGCTGGGCCGGCTGGAGCTGCCCGAGGCCACCGGGGAGCAGCGCATCATCGCCTGGTCCAACCTGACCCGGCTGCACACCTGGCCCAACGCGATGCACGAGAATGCCGGCACCGCCGAGGAGCCCCGATGGGTACACGCGTCGCCCTTCCAGCCGATCGGCGCCCGCGCCCGGCTACGACAACGCCCCACCCACACCGCGTCGCCGGTGCTACCCGGCAGACTGTTCGTGAACCACGGCTACTGGGACACCTACCGCACCTGCTGGCCCGCCTTCCACCTGCTCAGCCCCGAATCGGCGGGCGACCTGCTGGACGGCATCCTGCCCGCCTTCACCGAATCCGGGTGGATGGGCCGGTGGAGCGCACCCGGCCACGTCGACTCGATGGTGGGCACCAGCAGCGACGTGATCTTCGCCGACGCCAGCGCCCACGGCATCGACTTCGACGAGCTGACCGCCTACGCCTCGGCGGTGCGCAATGCCAGCTGCCCGCCGCCGGATGCGACGGTGGGCCGCAAGGGCATCGGCGGCGGCCGCTTCCGCGGCTGGATCAGCAGCGAGACCCGGGAGGGTTTCAGCTGGAGCATCGAGAATGCGGTCTGCGATGCCGCCCTGGCCCGCTGGTCCGACCGGCTGGCCGGGCGCGCCGACGAGCTGGGCGTGCCGGAACAGGCCGACGGGTTCCGGGCGAATGCGGCCTGGTTCACCAACCGTGCCCTGGGCATCCGGCAGCTCTTCGATGGCCGGACGGGATTCCTGCGTGGACGTCGGGCCGACGGCCGCTGGAGCCGGACCGAGTTCAATCCGCTGGACTGGGGTGGGGACTACACGGAGACCACCGGGTGGGGCATGAGCGTCAGCCTGCCGCAGGACGGCGCCCTGCTGGCCGCGCTGCATGGTGGTGAGTGGGCGCTGGCCGACCATCTGGACCGGCTGTTCACCACGCCGGAGGACGCGGACCGGCCGGGGCACTACCGTCGGGTGATCCACGAGATGCGGGAGGCGCAGGCCGTCGGTTTGGGCCAGTGCGCGCCGAGCAACCAGCCGGCCCACCACATCCCTTTCATGCCGCTGCACGTCGGCCGCCCGGCGCAATCCCAGCGGGTGGTGCGCGACGCGCTGACCCGCCTGTTCACCGGTTCCGAGGTGGGCCGGGGCTATCCCGGTGACGAGGACAATGGCGAGCTCAGCGCCTGGTGGCTGTGGGCGGCGATGGGCCTGTACCCGCTGGCACCCGGCAGCGGCGAGTACGTGCTGGGCGCGCCACTGACCCCGATGACCTGGCGCCGCGACGAGGGCAACCTGACCATCCGCACCACCGGCACCGGGGCGTACCTCGCGTCGGTGACCCGCAATGGCGAGCCCTGGCCGGCCGTCGCGATCGGGGTGGCCGAGCTGCGCGGCGAGGTGGAACTCTGCTTCGAACTGTCCGAGCACGCCACCGAATGGGGCGTGGACAGCCGCCCCGGCAGTCTGTCCACCAGCGAGCTGGGCCGCAGCTGGGGGCCGTGGCGTACCGATCGCAGCTGGTCGGCGCTCTGGTCCGGCGCCCCCACGGCGGCCCTGGAGCGCCTGGTGGACAACACCGGCAGCCACCCGGTGCACCTGGTGGCGGGCACCGTCCTGCGCGCCCGTTGGCAGCAGCCGTGGCGGCCACGGCTGCTCACCCTCACCGCCCAGAACCCGCTGAGACCCGCGGTGCGGGCCCGGAATTCGGCCGCCGAGCAGCGCTGGCGCGAGCTGGAGCTGCGCGGCGGCCAGGCCCAGTGGCCTCGTCAGACCGTCGCCTGGCTGCTGCCCGACGACACCGAGCTGGACGAGCTGGAGGTGCGGCTGCCCACCGATGGCACGCTGTTCCAACTGGAGGTCTACTGAGCGACCCCGACACGACATTGCGTAGTAGCTGTGCCACACTGGCCACGGACCTGGCCCGAGGAAGCCGGTGAGAATCCGGCACGGTCCCGCCACTGTGAGCGTCCGTGCGGCGTCAGTCAGGAACTCCCCAGGTCATCCGCGTCGACTACTCGGGCGAGAGACCTGAAGGAGCCTCATGACCACTACCACCCCGACCGCTGCGCCGCGCCTGATCGGCGTCGGCGTGGGCCCCGGTGACCCCGAACTGGTCACCCTGAAGGCAGCCCGGCTGCTGCGGGAGGCCGACGCCGTCCTGGTGCCCACCACCGAGAGCTCCGGCGACGGGCCCGGGCGGGCGGAGCAGGTGGTGACCGCGGTGGTCCCCGAGGCGCGCATCATCCGGATCCCCTTCTCGATGGCGGATCGGCGGGGCGTCACCCCACGTCGGGAGGAGAGCTGGCAGGCCTCGGCCACCGCAGCCCTGGCGCAGTTCGCGGCGGGCGCGCACAGCGTGGTCTTCGCCACCGTCGGCGACCCGAGCATCTATTCCACCTTCAGCTACCTGGCCGGCACCGTCACCGATGCCCGCCCCGACGTGCAGACCGAACTGGTGCCCGGGATCACCGCGATGCAGGCGCTGGCAGCCGCCAGCGGCACGCCGCTGTGCGAGGGCACCGAGGTGCTGGCCCTGGTACCAGCCACCCGGGATCTGGCCGGGCTGGGCGCGGTCCTCGAGGCCGCCGATGCGGTGTGCATCTACAAGGGCGGACGCCAGTTGCCGGCGCTGCGGGCCGAGCTGGCCCGGCACGGCCGCACCGGGGTGGTGGGCAGCTTCGTCAGCCTCCCGGAACAGAGCCTGACCAGCCTCGATGAGCTGGACGAGGATGCCACCGCGCCCTACTTCTCCGCGGTGCTGACCACACCCGAGCGACACACGACGGGAGGTGCCCTGTGAGTGCCGAACCCACGGGAAAGGCCCCGGGCAAGGTGGTCTTCGTCGGCGCCGGCCCCGGTGCCGCGGATCTGGTGACCTTGCGCGCCGCCCGAACCATCGAGCAGGCCGACGTGATCATCTGGGCCTCCAGCCTGGTGCACCCGGACATCGTCGCCAACCACAGGCCCGACGCGGAGGTGGTGGATTCCGCCAGCCTGCCGCTGGAGGCGCTGGAGCCCTACTACACCCGGGCGCGCGACGAGGGAATCCTGGTGGCCCGGGTACACACCGGCGACCCGAGCATCTACGGCGCCACCGCGGAGCAGCGCGAGCTGTGCGACCGGCTGGGCGTCGACCACGAGACCATCCCGGGGATCAGCGCGTTCAGCGCCGCCGCCGCCCGGATGGACGTCGAGATCACACTGCCGGAGGTCAGCCAGTCGCTGATCCTGACCCGGCTGGAGGGCGGTCGCACCCCGATGCCGCCCAAGGAGACGGTCCGCGCTTTCGCGGCCCACGGCGCCACCATGGCGCTGTACCTCTCGGCCGCCCGCAACAAGGTCTTGCAGGAGGAGCTGTTGGCCGGCGGCTACCCGCCCGAGACCCCCTGCATCATCGGCTACCAGGTCACCTGGCCCGACGAGATGATGCTGCGCTGCCAACTGCAGGAGCTGTCGGCCACCATGAGGGAACACAAGCTGTGGAAACACACCGTCGTGCTGGTGGGGCCCGCCCTCGCCGAAGCGCCGATGGCCCGTCGCAGCCACCTCTACCACCCCGGCTTCCGGCACGAGTACCGCCATGCCGATCCCCGAGCGCAGCAGCAGCTGCGCACCGAGGGAGCAGTGGGACTCACCGCCGAATCGTCCATCGAGCAGGAGAAGAAGCAATGATCCGAGTGCAAGGCTATCTGGGAGAGCCCGGGCTGAAGATGATCTGCGATGCCGCCGCGGCCGACCTGGTGGTCGGCGGCGCCCGGCATCTGGACGCCCTGGACGTGCCCGAGGAACGTCGCGTCGTGCTGGGCGCGATGAGCAAGGCGATCCCGCAGATCATCGCCGCCGGGCCCGACGCCAATGTGATGGTGGTGGCCAGCGGAGACCCCGGCCTGTTCGGCATCGTGCGCCGGATGCGCGCCGCCGGGCTGGAACTGACGGTGATGCCGCGCTCCAGCTCCATCGCCCAGTCCTTCTCCCGTATCGGGATGCCCTGGGACGACGCCGAGGTGGTCAGCACCCACGGCCGCCCGCTGAGCCCCGCCCTGGCTGCCTGCCGCGCCTGCGGCAAGGTGGCGGTGATGACCAGCCCCACCCATGGATTGCGGGAACTGGCCGCCGGGCTGGCCGACCTGGAACGTCGGCTGGTGCTGTGCGAGCGGCTCGGTGAGGACGACGAGCGGGTCCGCGAGTTCGACGTCCGCACCGCCCTGGACGTCGAGGAGATCCTGGAACCCAATGTGGTGCTGGTGATCGACCCCGAGGCCCCCAGCGAGGTGGGCTGGCGGCTGGGCTCGCCCCGCCCCTGCGACCCGGTGCCCGAGGTCTCACCGGAGGCCGCGCAGCTCTTCTGCCGGATGCTGCCCGCCCTGGGCGATCTGCTGTGGGTGCAGGGCCAGCTGGGACGCGAGGTCGCCTCCCTGGCCCGGCTGCAGCGCGCCGCGGTGATCGACCTGGACGAGCAGCCGCGCCCCGTCGCCGCCCCCACCTGGGTGGTCGCGGAAACACTCGACGACGAGCAGCTGGCGGCCCTGGCCGAGCTGGACCCAACCCACATCATCCGCCCCGAGGGCGCGGAGAGGACGGCATGAGGAACTGGCAGGACGTCCCGATCACCCAACTGGTCAACTCCCCCGCCGCCCGCCAGCACGCCGACCGGATCCATCGCGCGCTGGGCAACAAGACCACCATCGTCGAGGGTCCGCTGGCCCGGACCCTGCCCGAGGCGTGGCCGGCCGCCGAGCTGATCATCAGCCACCTGGCGCTGGGCGCCACCGCGCGGATCATCGCCCCCTTGCTGGCCAGCAAGCAGAGCGACCCTGGCGTCGTCGTGGTGGACGAGGCCGGCCAGTTCGCCGTCCCGCTGGTCGGTGGGCACGTGGGCGGCGCGAATGAGCTGGCCCGGGCCATCTCTGATGCGCTGGGCGGCACCGCGGTGCTGACCACCGCCACCGACGTCGTCGGTATCCCCGCGTTGGACCTGCTGGGCTGGGCCTACGAGGGTGACCTGCCCGCCGTCACCCGCGCCATGCTGGACGAGCAGCCGGTGCTGCTGGATCGCACGCTGGGTTTCCCGGTGCCGCAGCTGGCCCCCTCGGTCAGCGTCGACGCCCGGAAGCCGGTGGCCCGGATCGTGGTCACCGACGCCGCCGAGGCCGACACCGCAACCGAGGCCCTGCCCACCGTGACCCTGCACCCCAGGAGCCTGGTGGTCGGGATGGGCTGCAACAAGGGCACCGACGTCGACGAACTGGACGAGCTCTTCCACCAGACCCTGGCCGAGGCCGGGCTGCACCCGTCGAGCGTCACCGCGCTGACCACCGTCGACGTCAAGGCCGGTGAGCTGGGGCTGCTGCAATTGGCCCACCGGCTAGGGCTGCGACTGACCGACTACCCGGCCGACGAGCTGGCCACCCATGCTGTGCCCAACCCGTCGGAGCAGGCGCAGCGACACGTCGGCTGCCCGTCGGTGAGCGAGGCGTCGGTGCTGGCGCATGGCGCAGAGCTGGTGGTTCCCAAGCACAAGTCGGCCAATGCCACCTGCGCCGTGGGCAGGCTGCCGGTGCGGGGCCTGCTGCAGGTGGTGGGCCTGGGCCCCGGCTCGCGTGACCTGCTCACCCCCCGCGCCCGCGACGCGATCCGCCGGGCCAACCTGGTGGTGGGCTATGGGCCCTATGTGAAGCAGATCCGGGATCTGGTCAGCCCCGGGGCGGAGATCTACGCCTCCAAGATGGGCACCGAGCAGACCCGCACCTCGCTGGCGATCGACCGCGCCCGCGCCGGGGAGCGCGTGGTGCTGGTCTGCGGCGGCGACCCGGCGATCTACGCGATGGCCTCCCCCGTGCTGGAACAGGGCACGATGGGGATCGACGTGGAGATCGTGCCCGGGGTCACCGCCGAGCTGGCGGTCTCCGCCATCCTGGGCGCGCCGTTGGGCCACGACCACGCCACCATCTCGCTGAGCGACCTGCACACCGACTGGCAGGTGATCGAGCAGCGGTTGCAGGGCGCAGCCGTCGGGGACTTCGTCGTGACGCTCTACAACCCGCGCTCCCGCACCCGGCTGATGCACCTGCCACGGGCGCTGGAGATCCTCGGGGCGCACCGGCCGCCGAGCACCCCGGTGGCGGTGGTGCAGCAGGCCAGCCGGCAGCGGCAGAAGGTGATCACCTCGACCTTGGCCGACTTCCAGCCGGAGTGGGTGGACATGAATTCTTTGGTGGTGGTCGGCTCGTCGCTGACCCGCTTCGTCCCGACCGGGTCTGGCCGCGAACTGGTGGTCACGCCGCGCGACTACCACTGGATGGCCGAGACGTCCGAGCCCCTGCAGGAGGAGCGATGAGCCACCCGCCCGCCCTGGTGATCGGCGCCCACGGAACCCGTCTGGAACGCGGCCAACAGGACTGCCGTCGGCTGGCGCAGCTGGTGGCCGAGCAACTACCCGGAGTGGAGGTGCGGCTGGGGCACGTGGAACTGGTGGAACCGCACATCGACGAGGTGGTGGCCGAGCTGCTGGGCCGGCACGAGCAGGTGGTGGTGACGCCGCTGATGCTGGGCACCGGTGCGCACGTGCAGCGCGACATCCCGGAGATGATCGGCCGCGGCGCCCTGGCCACCGGTCATCTGGAGGACGTCACCCTCACGCCGCACCTGGGTGCCCATCCGAAGCTGCTGGAGGCGCTGGACCAGCGGATCGCCAGCGCCCTGGCCGTCGAACCCGCCTGGCAGCCGGCCGAGACCATGGTGGTGCTGGTGGGCCGTGGGTCGCTGGTGGCGCAGGCCAATGCGGACCATGTGGCGCTGACCCGGCTGGTCCGGGAGACACACGAGCTGGCCGAGGTGTTGCCCGGCTTCATCCAGGTCACCACGCCGGATCTGCCGGGCGCGCTGGACCGGGCCGCCCTGCTGGGAGCCCGACGGGTGGTGGTGGCCGCCAACTTCCTGTTCACCGGCCGACTGGACGGCTGGGTCCGGGAACAGACCGCCGCCTGGGGCGTGAGCCATCCCGACGTCGAGCTGCGGGTGGCCGAGGTGATCGGCCCGTGCGTGGAACTGGCCGCGGTGGTGGCCGAACGCTACCGGGATGCGGTGCGGGACGCGGAGGCCCTGGCCTTGCAGGGCGCTGCCGGATCCCCGATGTACCTCAGCGGGCTGAACCTGCGCGGCCGCCGGGTGCTGGTGGCCGGCGGCGGGGCCGTGGCCACCCGTCGACTGACCCGACTGCTGGAGGCCGGTGCGCTGGTGGAGGTGGTGGCCCCCCGGGCCCGGCCGCAGGTGCAGGAACTGGCCGCCGCCGGCCGGATCAGCTGGCAGCAGCGCCCGGCCACCCCCGCCGACATCACCGGCGCCTGGTATGTGTTGGCCGCCACCGACGACCCCGAGGCCAACCAGGCCCTCGCCGAGGCGGCCGAGGCGGCCCGGGTCTTCTGCGTCCGCGCCGACGACGCCCACCACGGCACCGCCTGGACCCCGGCCACCGAGACCGTTGGCGACTTCACCGTCGGGGTGCTCGGTAACCGCGATCCGCGCGGCTCCGTGCGGCTGCGGCAACGCATCATCGACACGCTGACCAGCGAGGAGGGCTGAGATGGCCACCTATGAGTACCTGACCGACGGCGCGGAGATCTACGCCAACAGCTTCCGGATCATCCGCGAGGAGGCCGGGCTGGACCGGCTGCCCGACGATCTGGCCCAGGTGGCGGCCCGGATGGTGCATGCCTGCGCCCAGACCGACCTGACCGGTGACATCGCCTACAGCCCCGGCGTGGTCACGGCCGCCCGGCAGGCGCTGCTGGCCGGCGCTCCGGTGCTGTGCGACTCCACCATGGTGGCCACCGGCATCATCCGCTCCCGGCTGCCGCGGGACAATGACGTCGTCTGCCTGTTGCAGGAGCCCCGGACCGTCGCGCTGGCGGCCGAGAAGCAGATCACCAAGACGATGGCCGCGGTCGAGCTGTGGCTGCCCCGGCTGGAGGGCGCCGTGGTCGCCTTCGGCAATGCCCCCACCGCCCTGTTCCGGCTGCTGGAGCTGGTGCGCGACACCGGCGTGAAGCCGGCCGCGGTGATCGGCATCCCGGTCGGTTTCGTCGGCGCCGCGGAGAGCAAACAGGCGCTGGTGGACAATGACCTGGGGCTGGACTACCTGACCGTCAAGGGCCGCCGCGGCGGCTCCGCGATGGCGGTCGCGGCGATCAATGCGATCGCCTCCACGGCCGAGACCAGCAATACCGCCCAACTGGCTTGATCCCAACTACCCGACGGCCCCCTCGGGTGGCATAGTCGGCCCTACAACTACAGATGCCATCGCGGTGCGAGGAAGCCGGTTGAGCCGGCACGGTCGCGCCACTGTGTCCACCCGCTGAAGTTCACCACCGCAGGGCTGGGAGTCAGGAACTCGACCGCGACGGCAGACCCAACCGATCCGAGACGCGTCATCTCGAGAAGGAGTCACTTCATGCACATCGCTGAAGGCTTTCTGTCACCGGCGCAGTGTGCCATCTGGTACGCCGCCAGTGCCCCCTTCGTGATCCACGGTGCCAAGGCCGTGATCGCGGAATCCCGCAAGAGCCCGGAGAACAAGCTGCTGCTGGCCGCAGCCGGCGCCTTCACCTTCGTCCTGTCGGCCATCAAACTGCCGTCGGTCACCGGAAGCTCGTCGCACCCCACCGGCACCGGTCTGGGCGCGGTGCTGTTCAAACCACCGATCATGGCCTTCCTGGGCACCATCGTGCTGATATTCCAGGCGCTGCTGCTGGCGCACGGCGGGATCACCACCCTGGGCGCCAATGTCTTCTCGATGGCGATCGCCGGGCCGTGGGCCGGGTACGGCATCTACCTGCTGGCCAAGAAGGCGAAGCTGCCGTGGTACGTCGGGATCTTCGGCGCCATGTTCTTCGCCGATCTGGTGACCTACTGCGTCACCTCGCTGCAGCTGGCCATCGCCTACCCCGACGCCGGTAGCGGCTTCACCGGCTCGCTGGCCAAGTTCCTGGGCATCTTCGCCGTCACCCAGATCCCGTTGGCCGTGATGGAGGGCCTGCTGGGCATCCTGGTCTTCCGCTTCCTGTCCAAGGTGGCGCTGCCCGAGCTGCAGCGACTGGGCGTGGCCGGTTTCGGCACGCGCTCCGCCAGCTACCAGCGCGAGGAGGCCGTCCATGTCTGAGACCACCCTGACCCCCACCACCGGCACTGCCCCCGCCACCCGCACGGGCGGCTGGATCACGGTCGCCCTGCTGGGCGCGATCGCGCTCATCTTCGCCCTGTCCATGGCGCTGGCACCACGCCCCACCGACGCCGACGCCGAAGCCTTCGGCGGCACCGACGCGGCCGTCACCGACGTGCTGGCCGAGAAGGGCGTCGAGCCCTGGTTCGAGCCGATCTTCGAGCCCGGCTCGAGTGAGATCGAGTCCGGCCTGTTCGCGCTGCAGGCCGCCCTGGGCGCCGGAGCCTTCGGCTTCGCCCTGGGCAACCTGCGCGGCCGGCGCGCCGAACGCGTCAAGCTCGGCCGCACGGACGGCTGAGGTGCACCTGACCAGCGTCGACGACGCCGCCTGGGACAGCCCCTGGCGGCGTCGTCGCGTCGGCGAGAAGGCCCTGCTCAGCGTCGGCTTGGTGCTGACCGCGCTGGTGGCACCCCCCTGGCCGGGCACCGGGCTGGTGGCGCTGGTCTCCCTGGCGGCCATCCTCGGCCCCGCGCGAATCCGCCCCGGCGTGCTGGCAGCGGTGATGGCCGGCCCGCTGGCCTTCATCCTGATCGGCGCCGCCTCCGTGGCGCTCGGCGTCGGCTCCCCCGCCGCGGAGAGCCGCCTGCTGTGGCGCTGGGGCCCACTCAGCCTGGGCACCGACGGGCTGTGGCGGGCCGCCGCACTGGTGGGACACGGGATCGCGGGTGCGCTGGCGCTGATGGTGCTGGCCACCACCACCCCGATGGTGGACCTGATCACCTGGGGCCGTCGCTGGCGGATCCCCGACCCGCTGCTGGAGGTGGCCTCGCTCACCTACCGGCTGCTGTGGGTGCTGCTGGCCACCGCCGTCGGCATCCGCCAGGCACAGGCCGCCCGGCTGGGCGACGCCGCGCCGTTGCGCCGCCGCGTCGAGGCCGCCGGTGATGCCGTCGGCGCCGTGCTGGTGCGCTCCTGGAACCAGGCCCGACGGCTGGAGGATGGCCTGGCCGGGCGCGGCTACGAGTCGTCGCTGACCACCTTGGGCGTCGAACGGCCCGCCTCCCCCCGCTTCCTGCTGGCCACCGGCGCCGCTCTGGCCACCATCTGGGTGCTGGTCTGGGCGGTGGTGGCCCGTGGCTGAGAGCATGCTGCCCGTGATCGCCGACTCCTCCCGCCCCGCCGACGACGGTCTGGTGCTGTGTGCCACCGGCCTGGTGGCCGGATATCCCGGGAACGAGGTGCTGCACGGTGCCAACCTGCGCCTGCCGCACGGCCTGCGGCTGGCGCTGCTGGGCGCCAACGGTTCGGGCAAGACCACCCTGCTGCGCTGCCTGTCCGGCGCCCACCAACCGTCGGGCGGCAGCATCGCCGTCGACGGACGGGTGCTGCGCCGCACCCGCGACGGGCTGCGCGAACACCGTCGATTGGTGCAGCTGGTGCTGCAGGATCCCGACGACCAGCTGTTCAGCGCCGACGTCCGTCAGGACGTGTCCTTCGGCCCGATGAACCTGGGTCTGGACGAGGCGGAGGTGCGGGCACGGGTCAGCGAGGCGCTGGAGCTGCTGGGTGTCAGCCACCTGGCCGAACGCCCCACCCACCAGCTCTCCTATGGCGAGCGCAAGCGGGTGGCGACGGCCGGCGCCGTCGCGATGCGTCCCCGGGTGCTGCTGCTGGACGAGCCAACCGCCGGGTTGGACCCGGCCGGGGTGCACGAGATGCTGGCGGCGCTGGACCGGTTGATCGCGCGGGGCACCACCGTCGTGCTGTCCACCCACGACGTGGATCTGGCGCTGGCCTGGAGCGAGCAGGCGGCGGTCGTGCTCGACGGAACCGTGCGCCAGGGCCCGGCCACCGAGCTGCTGAACGACGCCGAACTGCTGCACGCCGCCCGGCTGCACCGCCCCTGGCCACTGGAACTGGCCGCCCGACTGGGTCTGGCCGGACGGCCCCGCCACCTTGACGAGATCGCCGCCCTACTAGGGCCGAAGACTGCGAAGGATGCCTGATGCCGCTAGATGCTGACCCCCTTGCGGGGGACCTTTCCCCCGTCCCCGGGCGGCCCGACCAGTGCTTCGAGCACGATGGGTTGATCACCAAACGCGCCGTGCGGGCGATGGCGCTGGCCCAGCTCCGCCCGGCCGCCGGGGAGCTGCTGTGGGATGTCGGGGTCGGGTCGGGCGCCGTGGCCATTGAATGGGCACTGGCCGCGCCCAACGCCCGGGCCGTCGGCTTCGAGCGCAAGGCGGAGCGGGCCGAGCGGGCACGGCGCAACATCGCCCGCTTCGGGCTGGCCGAGCGGGTCGAGCTGCGGCTGGGCGAGGCCGCCGAGCGGCTGGCCGAACTGGCCGAAACGGGCGCGTTTCCGGACGCGGTCTTCATCGGTGGCGGCGCCAGCCAGGCTGTGCTGGAGGTGTGCTGGCCGGCGCTTCGCCCCGGCGGGCGGATCGTGGTGCACGGCGTCACATTGGAGACCGAGGCGCTGGCCGTGGACTGGCATCGCCGTCACGGCGGCTCGCTGGCCCGGCTGCAGCTGGACTCCGCGGAGGCGCTCGGCAACTTCACCGCGTGGAAACCCGCCCGTCCCATCGTGCAGTGGGCCGCGACCCGCCCACTGGCGCTGTGACAGCATGACCCAGCACCCCACCGCTGAGAAGGAAATCCGGATGAATCGTGAGAACACCCAGCCCACCGCGGGTACCTTGGCACCCCTGCAAGCCGGCACCGTGACCCTGGTTGGCGGCGGCCCCGGCGACCCCGGCCTGCTCACCGTCGCCGGACTGCAGGCGCTGCGCCAGGCCGACGTCGTGCTGGTGGACCACCTGGCGCCGCAGGAGTCGCTGGCCGAGTGCTCCGCCGATTGCGAGCAGATCTGGGTGGGCAAACACCCCCGGGGCGAATTCGTCCCGCAGGAGCGGATCAATGAGCTGCTGGTGACCCACGCCCGGGCCGGCAAGCGGGTGGTGCGCTTCAAGGGCGGCGACAACTTCGTCTTCGGCCGCGGCGGTGAGGAGTGGCAGGCCTGCGCCGCCGCGGGAGTCGCAGTCCGGGTGGTGCCGGGCGTCACCTCCAGCGTCGCCGCCCCCGCCCTGGCCGGCGTGCCGGTGACCCACCGCAACCTGGTGCAGGGCTTCACCGTGGTCAGCGGCCACGTGCCGCCGGGCGACGAGCGCTCCCGGCTGGACTGGTCGGCGCTGGCCCGCACCAGCACGACGCTGGTGGTGCTGATGGGCGTGAAGTACCTGCCCGAGATCACCGCGGAGCTGATCCGCTGCGGCCTGCCCGCCACGACGCCGGTGGCGGTGGTCGCCAAGGCCGGCCGGCCCGACGTGACCCAGGTCCGCGGCCCGCTGGACCGGATCGCCGAACTGGCCAGCGAGATCAGTCCCCCGGCGGTCACCATCATCGGCGAGGTGGCCGGGCTGGATCTCAGCGCAGGCTGACCCGAGCCAGCCAGGCCAGTGCCTCGTCCAGGTTGGCGGCCTGCTGGCCCGGCAGCTCCGGGCGGCTGAGCATCACCACCCGCACGCCGAGCTGGGCGGCGGCCTCCAGCTTGGCGGCATGGTCGGTGCCGCCCAGATCCCGGGCCACCAGCACCCGCTGGCCCTCCAGCGCCCCCAGTTCCACGTCGAGGCTCTGGGCACCCCGCGCCTCGATCACGTGCCAGTCGGCGGGGCGCTCAAAACCGTCGTCGCGCGAGACCCGCACGGTCACCGGCGAGGGCAGCAGGTGGTAGTGCCACAGCGGCTGCCGGCCGACGGCCAGGAAGATCGGGGCACCGATCCGTCCGGCCACCCGGCAGGCCTCGTCGTGATCGGCCACCCAGTACCAGTCGTTGGCATCTGCGCGTTCCCGCCAACTTCGGCGAACCACCCGCAGGAAGGGGATCTGGAGCGCTCGGCTGACCTGGTAGGCATTGCGGCTCATGGTCGACGCATAGGGGTGGGTCGCATCCACCACCGCCTCCACGTGGTGGCTGCGCAGCCAGTCCGCCAGCCCGGCTGCGCCCCCGAAACCGCCGTGGCGCACCTGCCCCGGCGGTTGCTCGGTGCTGCCCGACGGCAGTGAGCTGAGCGGCACCATGCCCCGCGCCACCATCGCCTCCGCCAGGCGGCGGCCAGCGGTGGTCCCCGAGAGCACGAGCACAGTCATGACCCACATCAAAGCACCTTGCGAGGGCACCTTTGTCCCACTCGCTGGGGTAATAGTGAGGGGGTGCTTGCCGACGACTGGTAGGAGGTGAGGTAATTTATCGCAGGAGGCCGAACTCAGCCGCTCTGCTGCGCTGCCTCCGGACAGCCGTCAAGTGCGTCCCACTTCCCTTTGCGGATGCGCGCTGTCCCTTCACTCCCAACAGAGAAAGTAGCCCCATGGCCACAGAACAGGCCAGGCAGATCATCGAGGAAATCGGTGGGCCTGGAAACATCAAGAGCCTCACCCACTGCGCCACCCGTCTGCGCTTCGAACTGAATGACGCCTCCGTCGTCGACAAGGCGAAGATGGAGAAGATCGCGGGCGTGATGGGCGCCGTGCCCCAGTCCGGAGACCGCTACCAGGTGGTGATGGGCGGCGCCGTCGCCAACGCCTACAGCGACATCATGGCCCTGCCGGAGATGGCCAAGGCCGGCTCGTCGAGCACGTCGAAGTCCGCCGACGACATCAAGGCCGAGGCCCGCGCCGGTGGCGTGCGCGGCAAGCACGCCTGGGTGGACGCCTTCTTCGAATTCCTCTCCGACAGCTTCCGCCCGATCCTGGGCGTGCTGCTGGGCGCCTCGCTGATCATCGCCATCACCGCCGTGCTCGACGCCCTGCACATCGTCGACTTCCGCGCCAAGGACAAGTCGGCCAGCTGGGTCTTCGTCGACGCCATGTGGAACAGCGTCTTCTACTTCCTGCCGGTGATGGTGGCCTACAACGGCGCCAAGAAGCTCAAGGTGGATCCGTGGATCGGCGGTGCCATCATGCTCGCGCTGATGACGCCCGACTTCGGCAAACTGGCCAAGGCCGCCAACACCACCTGCGTGACCCCCTCCTTCGGCGGTGACCCGATCTGCACCGCACACATCTTCGGCCTGCCGATGCAGCTCGCCAACTACGGTGGCCAGGTCTTCGTGCCGCTGATCATGGTGGCCATCCTGGCCGTTCTCTACCGGTTCCTGCAGAAGATCTTCCCGGCCAACCTGCAGATGGTCTTCGTGCCCTTCTTCTGCCTGCTGATCATGATCCCGCTGACCGCCTTCCTGATCGGCCCCTTCGGCGTCTGGCTGGGTGCCACCATCGGTGCCGGCCTGGCCTATGTCAACACCCACTTCCCCTTCGTCTTCGCCCTGATCATCCCGATGGTCTACCCCTTCCTGGTGCCGCTGGGCCTGCACTGGCCGCTGAACGCCATGATGCTGGTCAACATCAACACGCTGGGCTATGACTTCATCCAGGGCCCGATGGGTGCCTGGAACTTCGCCTGCTTCGGTGCCACCGCGGGTGTGCTGGCCCTCTCGCTCAAGGACAAGGACGTGGTGATGCGCCAGACCGCCTCCGGCGCCCTGGCCGCCGGTCTGCTGGGTGGCATCTCCGAGCCGTCGCTGTACGGCATCCACCTGCGTTTCAAGCGGATCTATCCGTCCATGCTGGTGGGCTGCTTCGTCGGTGGCCTGGTGATCGCCGTCGGCGGCGCGCTGGGCATGGCCGACGGTGGCATCAAGACCAATGCCTTCGTCTTCACCAGCCTGCTGACCATCCCGGTCTTCAAGCCGATGATGCTCTACGTGATCGCCATCACCGCTGCCTTCTTCACCGCCATGGCCATGGTGATGGCCCGCGGCTACATGACCAAGGAGGAGCGTGCCGAGGCCCTGGCCCAGCGCGACGAGGCCGCCGTCGACCCGCTGGCCGCCGCGGCCGACACCACCGACCACGCCGTCGCCCCGGCCGCCGCCGCTGCCACCACCGGTACCGCGGTGGCCGCCGGCGCCGCCACCGCCGTCGCGGAGAAGCCCGCCAAGGTGGTCAAGCCCGCCATGGTTCCCGGCACGGTGACCACCATCACCGCTCCCCTGGCCGGCCGCGTCGTGCCGCTGGCCGAGGTTCCGGATCCGGTCTTCAGCGCCGGCACCGTCGGTCTGGGCGTTGGCATCGACCCGTCGGACAACACGGTCTACGCGCCGGCCGCCGGCAAGATCGTCGTCGCCCAGAAGACCGGTCACGCCTTCGGCATCGCCCTGGACAGCGGCGTCGAGCTGCTGGTCCACGTCGGCATCGACACCGTGAACCTGGAGGGTCGCGGCTTCGACGTCAAGGTGGCCCGTGGTGATCGGGTGGAGGCCGGCACCCCGCTGGTCACCTTCGACCGCGGCATCATCGAGGAGGCCGGCTACTCGCTGGTCACCCCGGTGCTGGTGACCAATGCCAAGAAGTTCGGCGACGTCGCCCAGATCGCGCGGGGTGACGTGCAGGTGGGCCAGGAGCTGATCAGCACCACCGCCAAGCCGGCCAAGACCGAGCCGACTGCCTGATCAACCGGCACCCCATGACGGCCGGTGGGCACTCCTTCGCGGAGTGTTCACCGGCCGTTTGTCCTCCTGCCGGAGAGTCGCTGCAACCGCGCCGACTGGTCAGACGTACAAAGAGACATGACCGATCTCGCCACCCCCGTCGATTTCGAGCTGCCAACCCGGTTGCAGGTGGGCGCTCCGCTGTCCGAACGCCACCCCTGGCTCTACCCCTTTGCCGTCAAGTACCACCAGACCCGACGCTGGGTCCGCTGGCAGACCGGCAAGGAGAACTGGGTGCAGGAGCGCAGCACCGAGCCCCTGCCGGTGCGGGTGAAGGTGCACAAGTCCCTGCTGCTGCGGCAGCTGGGCGAATCCGAGATGTGGCTGCAGCACAACAAGGTCACCAACCTGCGGCTGGCCGCCCAGCAGACCAATGGAGTGCTGATCCGGCCGGGCGAATCCTTCTCTTTCAACAAGGTCGTCGGCAACTGCACCAAGAAACGCGGCTTCGTGGAGGGCATGCGGCTGTCCAATGGTGAGGCCCATCCCGGCGTCGGCGGCGGCATCTGCCAGCTGGCCAACCTGCTGCACTGGATGTTCCTGCACTCGGACCTCACCGTGGTCGAGCGGTCCGAGCACTCCTTCGACCCCTTCCCGGACAATGGCCGGGTGCTGCCCTGGGGCGTGGGCTGCTCGATCGTCTACAACTACGTGGATCTGGTGGTGCGCAATGACACCGACGCCACCTTCCAGCTGCTGACCAGCGTCGGCGATCGCTATCTGGAGGGCGAACTGCGCTGCGACCAGGAGCGCGAACACTCCTACCGGGTGCAGGCGCGCAATGAGGAATTCCTGACCAAGGGTGGCGAGTTCTTCCGTCGCAACGAGATCTGGCGGGATCTGATCAACCGTCGCACCGGCAACCGGGTGGGCGACGAGCTGGTCAAGCGCAACTGCGCCCAGGTGATGTACCTGCCCGAAGGCGTGGAGATCATCGACCTCGGCGGCTGAGGTACGCGTCAAGCGTGCCGGCTCGTGGCGGCCGGGCGATGTTGGTCTAGGCTCCCGTCATGATCGCGATGAGCGGCGGCACCCGGCTGCCAATCAGCCCGGAACCCAGGGCGACGATGAAGTCGGGATGCTGGCGGCGCACCAGCAGCTGATAGAAGCCGGAATAGCCGAGGTAGCCAAAAAAGAGGGTGGCCACCCAGCCGCCGGACATCACGATCCACAGCGAAACCGGCAGCCACTCCCGGCTGATCGTCGCCAGCCACAGCGAGAGCGCCATCGCCGCGACCAGCCCCAGACCGGCCAGCAGAGAGAGCGAATTGCCCAGCGAGCGCGATTCCCGCCGCAGCATCACCGATCCGTTCCACAGCAGGAATCCCACCAGCCCCAGCACCAGTAGCGGGGAGCAGATCAGCACGAGGAAGGCGGCACTGGCCAGCGTGGCATCACCCAGCACCGTGAGCGTGATGGCCAGCAGCGCGGCGGTGGCGCCGATCCAGGCGGCGTTGGCCAGCCGCCGGGGCTCGTCGAGCACGCGTCGCCAGGCCTGCCACCCGCAGAGCATGGTGACAAGGATCAGGGCGAGGGCGACGGTGATGTGCAGCATGAGTCCATCGTCTCCGGCGCCCGACTGAGCGCGGATCCTCCGGGATGGCCCGGGCGTGCGACCGGCCCGGTCGGCCCTCCTCCTCAAGGATGAATTCTGTCAAAGACCCTTGACACCCCGATCAACTGTCAAGGACGCTTGTCATGTCAAGGAAACTTGACGAGAGTTCCCAAAGGAGAGCGACATGAGCAAGACCCAGACCCCCGTCGAGAAGCAGCGCACCACCGCCCTGGCCCCCATCATGGTCGGCCTGCTGGCGATGATGCTCTCGAATGCCGTCGATGCCTCGCCCTGGCACGTGATCCTGCAGATCGCGGCCGCCATCCTGTGCCTGTTCGGCGTGTACCAGCTGAGCAGGACCATGGACCAGCGCCAGCAACGGTGAGCTGCGCCAGCGTCTGGATCCGCTGATGCTGAACGACGTGCGCCACCTGCGCGAGACGCTGGGACTCTCCCAGGGAGCCCTGGGAGAGCGGCTGGGCGTCTCCCGGCAGACCATCAACTCGATCGAGACGGGCAAGTACGACCCGTCCTTGCCCCTGGCCATCAATCTGGCTCGGCTCTTCGGCCGGCCCGTGGAGGAGATCTTTCATGTCGACGAGAAGTAATGCCCCGGCACGGATGTGGCTGGGCCTCGCGGCGGGCCTCGTCGCGATCCTCACCTTGTTCGCCGCACTCCACCCGCGCGACCCGTCCACCGCCTGGGGCGCGTTGTGCGGCGGCAACCTGGTGCTGCTGGTCCTCGTCGGCGCCCGGCGGATCAAGCGGGGCGACAATGCCCTGGTCCGTGGCGCCCGGGGTGAGGCCGACGAACGCGACGCCCTGATCCTGACCAAGGCCGGGGCCTGCGTCGGGTTGGCCTCACCACTGGCCGTCGGCGCCGCGATGGTGGCCGTGGTGTGGGAGGTCACCCCGCTGACGGCGCTGGGCGGCATCGCCTGGGTGAACCTGCTGGTCTTCGTCGGCGCCTATTGGTGGCTGCAGCGCCACAGCTGAGCGGCTAGGCGAAACGTTCCGCCAGTTCAGCCTCCATGGCCTCCCGGGTCTCGCCCCAAGCGGCATCATCGGCATCCCCGGGCACACCGTCGGCGTCGGCCAGCAGATTCTGGACCGCTTCCTTCCGAGCCGCTTCACTCAGGTCCGTTCCATGGAGCTGCTCGCACGTGGGTGATTCGGGTCGTTCTTCCTGAGTTGTCATGCTTCAACCCTCACACACTGCTGCCACGAACCGCAGGCCGCTTTCCCGGCCGACAAACGGTCACACCGGGAGGCGACGCCACAGGGCGCGGGGCACCAGGCCGGCCAGCACCATCCCCGGGCCGAAGATCGCCGGGACGTGCACCACCGCCTTGCCGGAATCCAGGGCGCGCACCGTCGCCCTAGCCACCGCTTGTGGCTCGACGGTGAAGGCCACCGGCTTGTTCCCGGCGATCATCGGCGTCGCGACGGCACCGGGACGCACCACCAGCACCCGCACCCCGCTGCCCGCCAACTCGTCGCCCAGGTTGAGGTAGCTCGCATCCATCGCGGCCTTGCTGGCCCCGTAGACGAAATTGGAGCGCCGCACTCGCACCCCCGCCACGGAACTGAGGGCGATGATCGCGCCGCCACCCTGGTGTCGCATGGCGGTAGCCAGCGCCACCCCGATGCCCACCGCGGCGGTGGCATTGACCGTCATTAGCCGCTGCGCCGCACCGACCTCGCTCCGGGCCTGCTGCTGGTCACCCAACACCCCGAAGGCGACCACCGCGTGGCTCACCCGGTGCCCGGCGAAGACCCGCTCAACCAGGGCCTGGTGGGCCTCCAGCGCCAGCGCGTCGAAGTCCAGGGCTTCCACCTCGCCGGCACCGGCCGCCCGCAGCCGCTGCGCGATCTCCAGCTCCGCAGCCTCGGCGTCGGGGCGGGGGCGGCGGGCCAGCAGCACGTCGCTGCCGGGATGCTTGGCCAGCAGGGCCTCGACGATCGCCAGTCCGATCCCGGAACGCCCACCAAGCAAGAGGATCGCGCTCATTCGTCGACCCCCCAGAAGTACTTCCCCACCACCTGCGATGCCCGCCGGGTGGTGCGCCGGTAGTCATCCAGCAGTTGCGAGACCTGGCCGCGGTCATAGCCCAGCATGGTGGCAACGGCGTCCACCTCCCGCGAGTCACCGGGGATCGCGTCATTGGCGCGGCCGCGCACCAGCATGATCTTGTTCCGCAGCCGGCTGGCCAACCGCCAGGCCTCCTCCAGCACCTGCGCATCGGCGGCCTCCACCAGACCGGCCTCCACGGCGGCGTGCAGCGTGGCCAGGGTGCCGGTGCCGCGCAGCGCGGGCAGCTCATGGGCGTGCTGCAACTGCAGCACCTGCACCGTCCACTCGACGTCGCTCAGCCCACCGGGGCCCAGCTTGGTGTTGCGCCGGGGATCCGTGCCGCGCGGAATCCGCTCGGTCTCCATCCGGCCCTTCAGCTTGCGGATCTCGTTCAGCCGGGTGCGTTCCAGGCCGCCGTCGGGCCAGCGCAGCGGATTGGCCAGTTCCAGCGCGGCCTCGGTCAGCTCCCGGCTGCCCGCGCCATGGCTGGCGCGCAGCAACGCCTGCGCCTCCCAGGTGACCGACCAGCGCTGGTAGTAGTTGGCCAGGCTGCCCAGGCTGCGCACCATCGGCCCGTTCTTGCCCTCCGGGCGCAGGTCGACGTCGATCTCCAGCGCCGGGTCGGGCCCGCGGGCAGCCAGCAGGGTGCGCAGCTTGCCGATCAGCTGGGTGGCGCGCTTGCTGGCGTCCTGGTCATCGCTGTCGGCCATCACGAACATCGCGTCGCAGTCGCTGCCCAGCCCCATCTCCCCGCCGCCCCAGCGGCCCAGGGCAACCACGCCCAGCTCGGGGGCGTCGGGCACTTCGCGTCGGGCGACGGTCAGGGCGGCGTCGATGGTGGCACCGGCCAGGTCACTCAGCCCGCGCCCCAGGTCATCCAGCCCGATCACGTCCAGGATGTCGCCGGCCGCCATCCGGAAGAGCTCCGAGCGACGGATGCCGCGCACCGCGGCCATCGCCTCGGCGGTGCCGTCGTGCCGCTTGGCGGCGCTGAGCATCGACGCGAGGATCTCGTCGCGGCCCCGGGGTTGCAACTCGGCATCCTTGGCCAGCATCCGCACCGATTCCGGGGCACGTTTGAGCAGGTCGACGGCCAGTCGGCTCGACGACAGCAACCGGGCCAGCCGCTCGGCCATCTCCCCCTCGTCACGCATCGCCCGCAGGTACCAGGGGCTGTTGCCCAGCGCATCGGAGACCTGCCGGAAGCTGAGCAGCCCCAGATCCGGATTGGGGCCCTCGGCAAACCAGGCGAGCATCGCGGGCAGCAGCTGGCGCTGGATCTCGGTGCGCCGGTTGACGCCGGTGGTCAGCGCCTCAATGTGCTGCAGCGCCACCTTCTGGTCCTGGAAGCCCAGCACCCGCAGCCGGTCGCGGGCCTGTTCCGGGGTGAGTTTGAGTTCGTCGCTGTGCAGCCGGGTGACCGCCGCCAGCAGTGGGGAGTAGAAGACCCGCTGGTGCAGCCGCAGCACCCGACGGCTGGTGGCGCGCCAGGTGTCGGTGAGTTCCGTGGCCCCGTCGGGCATCCGCAGACCCCGGGCGATCACCCGCAGCTCGCGCTCGTCGTCGGGCAGCAGGTGGGTGCGACGCAGCTTGAACAGCTGGATCCGGTGTTCCAGGGTGCGCTGGAAGCGATAGGCCGCGTCCATCTCCGCACCGTCGGCCCGGCCGATGTAGCAGCAGTCCACCAGGTCCTTCAGGCAGGCCAGGGTGGCGCGGCCGCGGACCCGCTCGTCCACCCGACCGTGCACCAGTTGCAGCAGTTGCACGGAGAATTCGACGTCTCGCAGGCCGCCGGCCCCCAGCTTGATCTCCCGCGACGCCTGGGTGGCGGGCAGCAGGCTGATCACCCGCTGGCGCATCGCCTGGGTCTCGGCCAGGAAGTGTTCCCGTTCGGCCGCCTGCCAGACATGCGGTTGGACGATGTCGACGAAGGCCTGGGCGATCTCCCGATCACCGGCCATGGCACGGGCCTTCAGCATCGCCTGGAATTCCCAGTTCTTGGCCCACTT
This sequence comes from Luteococcus sp. H91, assembly GCF_038433135.1. Classification (NCBI taxonomy): domain Bacteria; kingdom Bacillati; phylum Actinomycetota; class Actinomycetes; order Propionibacteriales; family Propionibacteriaceae; genus Luteococcus; species Luteococcus sp. H91. Next base: position 30,208 of record NZ_JBCDMV010000007.1, read on the forward strand.
GGCGTAGTAGGTGTCCATGCTGGCAAGGCTTCGCACCAGCGGGCCGGACTTGCCGTCGGGCCGCAGGTTCGCGTCCACCTGCCAGATGGAACCCGCCGCGGAATGGGCCGAGCAGATCTGGCTGACCTTGGCCGCCAGCTTGATCCCCAGTTCCACCGCCCGGGCCGACGAGGTCTGCTCGTCGGCCGGCTCGGCCACGTAGATCACGTCCACGTCGCTGATGTAGTTCAGTTCCTGGGCGCCGCACTTGCCCATCGCGACGATCCCCAGCCGGGTGTGCTGGTGGTCCTTGACCTGGCCGCGGGCAATCGCCAGCGCTCCCTCCACCAGCGCGTCGGCCAGGTCGGCCAGCTCGGCGGCGATGTCGTCGACGATCGCATAGGGGTCGGATGCCGTCAGGTCCCGGGCGGCGATCCGCACCAGGTGGCCGCGGTTGACGGTGCGCAGCGCATCCGCCGCGGCCGGATCCTCGACGACGGGAGTGGCGGCCTGGGGATCGGCACCGATGGCCCGCAAAACGTCCGCCCGGATCTCTTCCGCGGGCAGCCGACGCGGCTCGTCCAACAGCACCGCCAACGCCTCGGGTCGGGCGACCAGATGCTGGTTCAGCGCCTGCGATCCGCCAAGCACCGCAGCCAGCCGGGCGCTGACCGCGGGATCCTGCGCGAAGGGTGCCAGCAACTCCGGCGACCTCTCGTCGATCCGGCTCAACCCCAGCAGGGCCAGGTCCGGGTCGGCGGAGCGTTCCAGCAGCCGCAGCCAGCCGCCGTCGCCCTCCAGCACGTGGCGGGCGCCCCCGGGCAGCGAGCGGCGGGCCGCCAACGCCTCCAGCTCCCGCGCGGCCTGCTCCACGTCCAGGAAGCCCCGCCGCGCCAGCTCACCCGGGGTGCTGGTCATCCTCGTCATCGCCAACCTCCTGCGTTTCTGGGCCCCGACGCCGTCCACAAGCCTGCAGCGACCCTATGGCACCGACGCCCCTGACAGTGGCGCCGCCATCGGCACCATCACACCACCACCGGCATTCGTTCGGATGTCATGTCGGGGTAACCTGACAGAAACCCTAGTCACAAAAGATTCGGAGCATGACCATCATGGCGGCACGAGGCGATCGCACCCTCCGGACGGCGTGCGAGGTGCTGTTGAGCCAGTGTCGTGCCCTGTGTGCCGCCAGCGCCGCCCTGGACGGCCCCACGCTTGCCCGGGCCGTCGTGCTGCTGGATGACCTGTTGAACGCCATCGAGAACCCCACCAATGCCCGCAACCAGAGCTGGGCCAGCCTGCTCAGCCATCGCACCGCGGGGCGAGCACATCTGGACGAGATGACCACCGAACTGGCGGACAACACCAAGCTGGACGTGCTGGGGCGGCTGTGCGCCGCCCGGACCGCCGCACTGGCGTCGGTGCTGGCCGGTGACCTGCCCGTCAGCGTCAGCAACCAGTTCGGCAATTCGCACCTGGTGGACTACCTGCGGGCCACTCTGCTGGAGCTTGCCCTGATGGCGCTGAAGGCCGGCGGCAATACCTTGCAGCCCGCCGCGCTGCGGCTGTGCGTCCGCTCACTCTCCCAGGCGCTGGGCGAACGCTTCCCCGGCCAGACCATCGAGGTGCGAATCCCGCCCGCCTGCGCGGTGCAGGTGGGCGCCTTCGGCGAGGGCCCGACGCACACCCGCGGCACCCCGCCCAATGTGGTGGAGACCGACGAGTTGACCTGGCTGAAGCTGGGCATCGGGCTGATCACCCTGGACGAGGCGCTCGACCACGGCCTGGCCACCGCGTCCGGCAGCCACTACCCGGCGCTGGAGCGGATGCTGCCGCTGATCGACCTGTCCCGCCTGGCCTGACGAGCAGTCGCTGACAAGGTCAGTCGGCATCCTCGTCGTAGGCACGCCGCTTGACGGTGACCCCGCCCATCACCGCGACCCCCTGGATGGTGACCACCGGGGCATTGGCCGGCAGGTTCACCGGATTGATCGATCCTTCTGCATCGAAGCCGCCCATGATCGGCAGGCCGTGCACCCGCACCCGGACATCCGGCGGGACGATCACGTCGATGCCGCCCATGATGGCGAAGGCGAGCACGGTGGTCTGCGGCTGGGTGAAACACGCCTCCCGCAGGTCCAGGTCAACCCCGCCCATGATCGCGACGGCGGTGTGGGTGCCGGCCGCGGTCCACTCCCCCGCCCGCGTCGCGCCGGACATCAACGCAAAGGTGACCGGCACCCCGGAGCCGCCCACCACCCGGGACCGTTCCAGGTCGGATCCGACGGCGTTGAGGGCAGGCAGCTTCGGGCTGGCGGTGGTGGCCGGCAGGTCCGCCACCAGGGCGTCGAGCTCGGCCAGGTGCATCGACTGCCAGGCCCGTTCCATCCGCTCGGTGAACTCCTCCAGGGTCAGCATCCCCTGCTGGTAACCGGCCGAGAGCCGATCCACGGTCTGGGTACGCTCACTGTCCCCGGCGCGCAGCGAGCGCGCCGGAAGGTTCTCACTCATGCCCCGACCCTATCGCCGGTGTGGGCCGCCCACAGGGGTCAGAGGCGCGGCAACAGGGTGGTCAGCTCGTGCGCCGTCACCTGGCGCCGGTAGTCCTCGAATTCCGCCCGCTTGTTGCGCAGGAAGTAGTCGTAGACGTGCTCTCCCAGGGTCTCGGCCACCAGCTCCGAGTTCTCCATCTCCCGGATCGCCTCGTCCAGGTTGTGCGGCAGGTTGCGGATGCCCATCGCCCGGCGTTCCCGGTCGCCCAGCGCCAGCACGTCGTCGGCGGCCTCGTCGGGCAGTTCCATCTCGTTCTCGATGCCGGACAGGCCCGCGGCCAGGATCAGGGCATAGGCCAGGTAGGGATTGGCGGCCGAATCGATGCTGCGCAGTTCCACCCGGGCGCTGGAGGACTTGTCCGGCTTGAACATCGGAATCCGGACCAGGGCGGAACGGTTGTTGCGGCCCCAGCTGATGTAGCTGGGCGCCTCGCCACCGCCGACCAGCCGCTTGTAGGAGTTCACCCACTGGTTGGTGACCGCGGTGATCTCGGCGGCGTGGTGCAGCAGTCCGGCGACGAACTGCTTGCCGGTCTTCGACAGCCGGTACTGGTCGGTGGCGTCGTAGAAGGCATTGGTGTCGCCCTCGAACAGGCTCATGTGGGTGTGCATGCCGCTGCCGGCGTGGTCGGTGAAGGGCTTGGGCATGAAGCTGGCCTCGATCCCCTGGCTGACCGCCACCTCCTTCATCACGACGCGGAAGGTCATGATGTTGTCGGCCATGGTCAGGGCGTCGGCGTAGCGCAGGTCGATCTCGTGCTGGCCGGGCGCGCCCTCGTGGTGGCTGAACTCGACGCTGATCCCCATCCGCTCCAGCATCTGGATGGCGTCGCGACGGAAGTCGGTGCCGTCACCCAGCGTGGTGTGGTCGAAGTAGCCGCCCATGTCCAACGGGGTGGGCTCGATGCCCGGCACCACCGGCGACTTGAACAGGAAGAACTCGATCTCCGGGTGGATGTAGAAGGTGAAGCCCATGTCGGAGGCCTTGTTCAATGCCCGCTTCAGGACATGCCGCGGGTCGGCGAAGCTGGGTGAGCCGTCCGGCAGGGTGATGTCGCAGTACATCCGGGCAGTATTGCTCTGGGTGCGCCACGGAAGCATCTGGAAGGTCGACGGGTCCGGGTGGGCGACCATGTCCGCCTCGTAGACCCGGGCGTAACCCTCGATCGCCGAGCCGTCGAAGCCGACGCCCTCCGCGAAGGCGCCCTCCAGCTCGGCCGGGGCGATCGCCACGGACTTGAGGAAGCCGAGCACGTCGGTGAACCACAGGCGGACGAACCGCACGTCTCGTTCTTCCATCGTGCGCAGTACGTACTCTGTCTGCCTGTCCATGGCCCCCAGTCTGCCAACGATCGTGTTTCAGTGGGGTTACAAAGTGAACCACCTAGAATCGAGGCATGTCGATGCCTGGCTGGTACCCGGATCCCGCAGGAGCCCCTGGCCGTTACCGCTACTGGGATGGCACGTCGTGGTCCTCCGAGACGACGGAGAATCCCGCCCAGGCACGGCCGCAGAGCTTTGCCTCCCCCGCCGGCCAGCCGCAGGACAAGCGTGGCAAGGGTGGCCTGATCGCCCTGCTGGTCGGCCTGCTGGTGCTGGCACTGCTGGTCTGGGCGCTGTTCTTCCGTGGCGGCGACGAGTTCAAGGCCGTCCCGGAGGACACCAACAGCGCGTCGCCCACCGGCCCGGTGTGGAATGAGACGGCCCCGGTGACGCCCTCGGCGGGAGTCAGCGAACCCGCGCCCACCGGCGGAGCGATGGTGGAGTGCCCCACCGGCGGTGGCGGCAGCACCCCGTACAGCGGCAATGAGTTGCGTGGTGGCGGGCTGGTGATCCCGGTGGTCGCCGACTGGCAGGATGCCTCCAGCCAGGCCTTCACCCTGCCCTGGACCCGGGATCTGCAGGGCCAGACCAAGGTGATTCACCGGGGCGGCAGCACCACCTGGTTCTCGGTTCAGGCCGTGGGTGCCGTACAGAAGTCCGACGGCTTCACCGAGGTCCGCAACAGCGCCCGGATGATGATGAGCTGCTTCGCCACCTCCAGCTACTACTCGGGCTACACCGGCCGCCAGGATCTGGTCACCGAGCAGGTCGATGTCGGTGGCAAGAAGGGCTGGCACCTGCGCAGCGAGGTCTACGTAGAGATGCCGTCGATGCCCCAGGTGCGGGGCGACGTGATCGACGTCGTCGTCGTGGACACCGGGAATCCCGACACCCTGGGGGTCTTCGTGAGCTCCGCGACGATCGACGACGCCCCGGTGCAGGGCGTCATCGATGCCAGCCGCGAAGCGATGAAGCTCGGTTGAGCCTCAGTCCTCGATCGGGCTGCCGTCGAAGCGGACCCGCTCCTCGTCGTCCTTCTCTTCTTCTTCCTCGGGATCGTTGAAGCGCGGGTCGGTTTCCCACGTCTCGTTGCGCTCCTCGACGTGCTTCAGCGCCTGGGCGGCCTCCTCCTGAGTGGCGTAGGGGCCCAGCCGGTCCTCGACCTTGGCCTCGCCCTCGCGGACCACGCGATGCTCCTTCAAGGACCAGTACCACTGCTCTGCTTCGGCCATCATTGCCTCCTGACTAGACTGCGTCCGTGACTGCCATCAAGCCTTATCCCGTGAGCCCGCGTCGGGCCGTTCCGTCCTCGATCGTTCGTCCCGAGTACGTGGACAGGCCTGCTCCCCAACCGTACATGGGCAGCAATGTGCAGTCAGCGGAGACGATCGAGAAGATGCGCGAGGCCGGCCGGATCGCCTGCGGCGCGATGCACGAGGCGGGCAAGGCGATCGCCCCCGGCGTCACCACCGACGAGCTGGACCGGATTGCCCACGAGTACATGCTGGACCACGGGGCCTACCCGTCGACGCTGGGCTACCGCAGCTTCCCCAAGAGCATCTGCACCAGCGTCAACGAGGTGATCTGCCACGGCATCCCGGACGCCCGCCCGCTGGAGGACGGCGACCTGGTCAAGATCGACGTCACCGCCTACAAGAATGGCGTGCACGGCGACAACTGCTACACCTTCGGTTGCGGCGACGTGGACGAGGAGTCCCGGCTGCTGACCGAGCGCACCCAGGAGGCGATGAACCGGGCGATCAAGATGTGCCAGCCCGGCCGCCCGCTGAGCGTGATCGGCCGGGTGATCGAGAGCTATGCCAAGCGCTTCAACTACGGCGTGGTCAGGGACTACACCGGCCACGGCGTGCACACCGCCTTCCACTCCGGCCTGGTCATCCTGCACTACGACGAGCCGCGGCTGGACACCCCGATGGAGGTCGGCATGACCTTCACCATCGAGCCGATGCTCTGCCTGGGCGACTACCGCTCCCACCAGTGGGATGACGGCTGGACCGTGGTCACCAATGACGGCTCCCGGGTGGCGCAGTTCGAGCAGACCATCGAGATCACCCCCACCGGAGCCCAGATCATCACCAAGCTCGACTGAGGTGTGCACAAGTTGGCAGCCTGGCGGACACAGAAAATTTCCTGAACGTGCAAATCGCCAAATAGTTGCCAACTTGTGCGGCCCGAGGGCCAAGGGGCGCCCGCCTCTGGCCCCAGGACTGGAAGACGAGCCGGCCTGTAAGCCGGATTTTGTCCTCGCGGTTGCCCGCGATGGGTGGTCATCCATCTGCGACGCCTGTTGCCAGACGCCTTCGGCGCGTCCTCCCGAAGGACTCAGCGCCGTGCGACCTACCCGGACGCTCGGGCGGGCAGCCCTCAATCACGTCCGCGACCCACCAGGGGTGGGCCTTCTTGGTCTTGCTCCGGGTGGGGTTTGCCAGGCCGCCCCAGTCACCTGGGGCGCCGGTGGTCTCTTGCACCGCCGTTTCACCCTTACCAGCGTTGCCGCTGGCGGTCTGTTCTCTGTGGCACTTTCCCGCGGGTCACCCCGGGTCGGTGTTACCGACCACCCTGCCCTGTGGAGTCCGGACTTTCCTCAAGGAACCCGTGGTTCCCAGCGATCACCCGGCCGACTCGTCCGTCGTCCAGTGTAAGGCCTACTGCTGGACGAAGCTCACGGTGCCCTTGGTCAGGTCCACGTCCGCCAGCTTGGCGGTGACCTCCTGGCCCAGCTTGAGCCCGCGCTGCTTGATCCGGCCCTCGGTGGCGGGCTCGGGGATGGAGATGGTGCCCTCGCCGCGCTTGTCGTCGTAGTCGACGATGGTGCCGGTGAACTTCTGCCCCACATGGCTGGAGAGCACCAGGGCCTCGGTCAGGTCCACCACGCCGCGCTCGAACTTCTTGGCTCGCTGGTCGCTGGCGCGCATCTCGTCGGGAAGCGCAGCCAGGGCGTCGCTCACCCACGCCGGGACGGGCGTGCCGCTGCACAGATGCACGCAGATCTCGCCGACATAGCGATCCACCAGCCGGCGCAGCGGGGCGGTGCAGTGGGCGTAGTTGGCAGCCAGCGCGTTGTGCTTCAGGTTCTCACCGGCGCTGGCCTCGTCGACGACGGTGTAGGCGGCGCCCCGGAAGAGCCGGGTGCAGGAGGTCATCATCGCCAGGTGGCGGGGCTGGCTGACATCCAGCGAGCGCACGAAGTCGGGGTAGCCCATGCCGGCGGGCCACGGGATCTGCAGGCTCCGGGCGATCGCCTTGAGCCGCTGGACGTCACGCTCCTCGGCGGGCGGCAGGGTGCGCAGGACGCCATTCCTGGCGGTCAGCATCATGCCGGCCGCGGCCATGCCGGTGAGCAGTGAGATCTGCGCATTCCACCCCTCGACGGGCAGCGGGGAGCGGAATTCCACCCGCCACTGGTCCCCCTCGGCGACGATCTCCTGTTCGGGCAGGTTCAGGCTGACGCCGCCGCGGCTGATCTCCTGCTGTTCGCGCAGCTGGCCGACCTCGCGCAGCAATTGCAGCCATTCGGGCGCGGTGCCGTCGTCGAGCATCTTCTGCACGCCGACATAGTCCAATCGTTCCCGGGAGCGCACCAGCGAGCGTTGCACCGTGGCGGAACGCTGGGCGCCGGTGGCATCCAGCTCCACCTGCCAGACCAGCGCGGGGCGGGGCTTGCCGTCGGCCAGCAGGCTGGCGGCCCCCTCGCTCAGCACCGACGGGTGCAGGGGTGCCCGCTCGATCGGGGCGTAGAAGGTCTGCCCGCGACGGTGCGCCTCCAGGTCCACCGGGCCGCCGGGCTCCACCCAGGCGGCGACGTCGGCAATGGCGTACCAGACCCGGAAGCCGTCGCCGGCGCGCTCCAGGAAGAGCGCCTGGTCCAGGTCCATCGAACCCTCGGGATCGATTGTGACGAAGTCGATCTGGGTGTGGTCTGCCCGCTCCCCCAGGCCCCAGGTCTGGGCGTCGAGCGGGCCGCTGCTGGCGACGGCGGTTGCCGCCGCCTCCACCTCGGGAGCGAAGCCCGACGGCACTTCCAGTTCGCTGCGCAGCCGGTCCAGGCCGGGCCGAATCGGCTCGGGCACCTGCTGGGCGCTGATGTGACGTGTGGGCATCCGTTACTCCTTGCTCTTTGCAGTGCTCGGTTCAGCGGGGTGGTTCAGTCCGGCAGGCCGGACTCCTTGGTGCGCACCAGGATCCGGTCGCACTCCTCGCAGCGCAGTACCTCATTGGCGGGGGCTTCGGCATAGCGGCGCAGGTCGGCCAGGTTGGCCTCCAGCTGGCAGCCGGTGCAGCGGCGGGCCTTCAGCTCGGCGGCGCCGACCCCCATGCGGGCGGACAGCTTCTCGTAGGTGGCCACCAGCGGTGCGGGCAGCAGCCGGACGTGGGCCTCGCGCTCCTGCTTGCGCTCGGCCAGGCCGGCGTCGATGTCGCTGAACTGCGAATCCCGCTTGGCCATCAGGCCACGGATCCGGTCTTCCAGTTCCGTGCGCTGGGTGCTGATCTGCTGCACCTCGGCGGCCAGGTCCTCGACCACCTGCATGGCGTCCAGCTCGTCGTCCTCGAGCTTGCTGATCCGGCCCTTGAGGTGCTCGATCTCCTCGGTCAGGCCGCGCAGCGCCTTGGCGTCGGAGATGCTGCCGTCGTCCACGCGCTTCTGGTTGCGAACAAGTCGCTCCCGGGCCGGGGCCAGATCTTCCTCGATCCGCTTGGCATCGCCCTCGGCGTCGCTCAGCCGGGTCTGGGCGGCCACCTGGCTCTCCACCAGCGCGGCGCGCTCGGTCATCAGCGTCTGGATGGTCGCCAGCTCGGGCAGGCTCTTGCGACGATGCTGGAGCTGGTTCACCTGCAGGTCCACGGCGGCAAGGTCCAGCAGCCGCAACTGGTCGGCAGGTTCGGCAAGCATGATCGTCTCCTCTTCGCGGCCCGGCACGGGAGTGGGCCTGAGTGGCAGCCTACCCACTGCGACGGACAATTCGCTGCTGACCAGCCGGTAGCATGATGCCGCCCCACCTCGTGCAACCCTCGCCCAGCCCGAGGGGAAGGATCCCATGAGCACCCCCACCCCCGTCACCAGCATGCCCGGCGACCGCCTGGACGCCGCACAGTACCGCCGACTGGTGATCGTGCTCGGCATCCTCGGCGCCCTCGGCCCGATGACCATCGACACCTATCTGCCCGCCCTGCCCCACCTGGCACAGACCCTGGGCGCCTCCAGCTCCCAGGCGCAGCTCACCCTCAGCGCCATGATGCTGGGCCTTGGCCTGGGGCAGTTGGTCTTCGGTCCGCTCTCCGACGCGGTGGGGCGACGCCGTCCGCTGCTGGCCGGCCTGGTGGTGCACGCCGTCTCCAGCCTGCTGTGTGGCCTGGCCCCCAATATCTCCGTGCTGCTCGCCGGGCGACTGCTGCAGGGCTTCGCCGCGGCCGCGGTGGCCGTCGCCTCCCAGGCGCTGATCCGCGACCTCTTCCGCGGCATGCGAGCCGCCGAACTGTTCAGCCGGCTGGCGTTGATCACCGGCATGGCACCGATCCTGGCGCCGCTGGTGGGCTCGGGGTTGTTGACCTTCACCTCCTGGCGCGGGGTCTTCGTGGTGCTGGGCCTGGCCGCGGTGCTGATCGGGCTGCTGACCCACAGCCAGCTGGCCGAGACCCTGCCGCCCGAACGCCGGATTCCGGCGACGGTGGCCGGCACTCTGGCCGCCTACCGACGGGTGCTCTCGGACAAGCTCTTCCTGGCGGTGGTCTTCGTCGCCGCAATGATCTTCACCGCCCTGTTCGCCTATGTCTCCGGCTCGCCCTTCGTGATGCAGGGCGTCTTCGGGCTGAGTCCGCAGGCCTTCGGCGTCACCTTCGCGTCGATGTCGCTGGGCCTGAGCCTGTCCAGCCAGTTCAACCCGCGGCTGGTGCGCCGGGTTGGCCCGGTGCGTGGGCTGATCACCGGGCTGGTGATGATCGTCGCCGGGGCGCTGGTGATGCTGGCCCTGGCCGAATTCCGGATCGGCGGGCTGGTCGGCTTCCTGGCGCCCATGTTCCTGGTGATGATGGGTCTGGGCATCGCCCTGCCCAACGCTCCCGCCGTCGCGCTGCACCGGCACGGGGAGGCCGCCGGCACCGCCGCCGCCCTGCTGGGGGCCGCCCAGTTCACCATGGGCGGCGTCGTCACCCCTCTGGTCGGCGCGCTGGAAGACGGTACCTCCCGCCCGATCCCGCTGGTGATCCTGGCCTCCGCCGGCCTTGGTCTGCTGGTGCTGCTGCTCGTCGCCCGACGCCTGCGCGCCGAGAGCTACGACTAGAATTTCGCGCTGGGGCAGGTCGTCTGGCACAGCTCCCCCATCGCCGGACAGGTGCAGGGTGTGAGAGCAACCACCAACCAACGGCAGCGGTTCACCGTCGTCTACGACGCCGTCTACGCCGATCTGCTGCGCTTCGTCCAACGTCGCACCCCGGATGGCGCGGAGGACGTCGTCGCGGAGGCGTTGACCACGGCCTGGCGACGGATCGACGACCTGCCGCTGGACCTGGACGACGCCCGGGCCTGGATCTTCGGGATCGCCCAGCACTGCCTGCTCAACGACCGTCGCGGCCAGCGACGGCAGGGGGCACTGGCAGTGCGGATCGCCACCGTCGACACCGGCCTGACGCGTAGCGTGGATGATGCCGCCAGCCTGGCCATTCCGCGCGCCGATCTGGCCCGCGCCTGGCACCGGCTCGGCCCGGACCAACAGGAAGTGATTGCCCTCACGGCACTCGATGGCCTGACCTCGCAGCACGCGGGCCAGGTCCTGGGGATCACCCCCGCCGCCTACCGACATCGCCTGCAGCGCGCCCGCGCCGAGCTGCGTCGGCTGCTCGACGCCAACGATGTCGCCCCGATCACCGCCCTGGAGGAAGTCCGATGAACGATCACGATCTCGACCACACCCTGCGCACCCTGGACATCGCCGACACCGAACTGTCCGAGGCCCAACTGACCCGCAAACAGGCCCTGCTGGACGGCCTGCTCGAGGAGAATTCCCCCGTGGTCAGTCTGGATGCCCGGCGGGTACGCCGCAGCCGCGCCGTCCGCTGGCTGCTCCCCGCCGCCGCGGCGGCCGCCATCGCGGTGCCGCTAACCCTCTGGGGCGGCCCCGCAGCCACCCGCAGCACGGCCTATGCCTCCTGGACCGCGTCGGGCCGCCACATTGGCCCCGACACTGCACGCACCATCAGCGAGGCCTGCCGGGAGAATGTGCGGGAGAACCTGGCAAACTCAGCCGCCGGAAGCGACACCACACTGTCTCCCGATGCCCTGCGAACCGTTGTCACCGAGCAGCGCGGCGACTTCCTGTTCGTTGCCATGGCCGCCCCGGACGGCAGCACCCAGCAGTGCTTCCTGACAGCGTCCCACCCCACCAGGGTCGAAGGGGCAGCCGGCGGCTGGGCCAGCAAGGACTCGCTGCCCCCCGTCGTGCTGGGGCCGCACCAGGTGGAGACCCAGACAGGCGGCCAGGCGTCGGGGGCCGAGGGGGATCTCGCCTTCACCATGGGGCGAGTGGGCAAGGACATCACGGCGGTCACCATCCACATCGCAGGACGCGACGTGGAGGCGACCGTCAGCAACGGCCACTTCGCCGCCTGGTGGCCGGCCCCCGAACTGGCGCCCAATTCCCCGAAACCCACCGAAACCTACGATGTCACGCTCGCGAATGGCCGCACGCTGATCAATGTGCCCAATGTCTTCTCCGGGGGACGCGACCAGGATCCGGCCGCTCGCACGGTTGGCAAGCTGACCATTGGCGGCGGCAGCCAGGTGGCCACGCTGGGAGGCAGGGTGGGCGCCCACGTCACCGGCGTGACGGTCCTGGCCGATGGCAAGCAGGCCAAGGCCAGGATCATCGACGGCACCTTCGCCGTCGAGTTCCCCAAGGGCACGAAGCTGGACAACCCCCGCTTCGACCTCACGCTGGATGACGGCACCGCCCTGAAAGACCAGCAGGCCGCCTGATCCCACCCCCCTTCCCCCAACCGGCTTTGCCAGCTACTATGTTGTACAAGGTAGCTGGCACCGCCGAATGGAGACTGGGATGGACGAGCGGATCACTCAATTGCGCAAGGGGGCGCTGGACCTTGCGGTACTCGCCCTGCTCGCCGAGACCCCCCGTTATGGCGGGGCACTCGTCGAGAGTCTGCAGGCGGCCGGGCTGGAGGTCAGCACCGGCACCATCTACCCGATCCTCACCCGGCTGAAGAAGGCCGAACTGGTCCAGACCCACTGGGAGGAATCCCCCTTCGGCCCGCCGCGCAAGTTCTACACACTCACCGACGACGGCCAGCGGGAACTCGTCGAGCTGGCCGACGCCTGGCGCAGCCTGAACCGCACCATCGACGGGCTGCTGGCAGCGAATACCCCCGGCACGAACACCCCGGCCACCAGCACCGCAGCCACCGCCGGATCATGACCACCATCGACGACTGGCTGGCGGCCGTCCGCGCCGACCTGCTGGAGCCGCACGCCCATCGCGCGGAGCTGGCCGAACTGGTCGACGCCCTGCGCGAGGCCGCCGACGAACTCGGCGAGCAAGCCGCCTGTGAGGCCTTCGGCGACCCCGCCGAAGTGGCTCGGCAACTCAACCAGCAGACCCCCACCGAACCCGCCGGCGCGAACCGGCTGGTGGGCTCGCCTGTCGGGGTCAATCCGATCACCATGCCCTCCCGCTTGGCCTCGGCCTTCGACCCCGCCGACTCCCGGATCCTGGTGCCACACGCCCTGGGCCTCGGCTGGCAGGTGAACCTGGGGGCCGTGGCCACCCGCCTGCACCTCGTCGAACCAGACCAGCTGGACGAGGACGTCCTCGACGCCCTTGACGAGCAGACCCTCACCCGGGGCGCGGTTGCCGCCAGCATCCCGGCCCTGCTCGGCCTGGCCCTGCTGCCCTTCGGGATCGGCCAGGAGCGACTGCCCAACCACTGGCCGCTGTTCGGCCCGCCAGACGGCTGGGTCACCCCGATCACCGGCCAGTGGCTGCCGATCCTCCTCACCCTGGGCGCCATCGGCCTGGCCTTCCTGCCGCGGCGGCTGGGCGCCAGCCAGCTGTGGCGGATGTTGCTGCTGGTGATCGCCAGCATGCTCTCGGTCACCATGGCCGGCGTGATCGGGATGCAGGTCTTCGGCGGCAGCCGCCCGATCGGCTGGTTGCTCCTGCCGGTGATGCTGGCCGCCACCGGCGCCGCCCTCGCCCAGGGCGTCGTGCTGCTGCGAGCCGGCGCCCGCGCCGCCGCCCGGACCCACGAACCTTCCCAGAACAGGAGTTGACCATGAACGACTGGAATCAGCTGTCCCCCACCATGCAGACCGTGGTGCTCGTCCTCGGCGGCATCCAGGTGGCGCTGTGGTTGATCGCGCTGATCTGGTGGGCGCGCACCCCGGCCGAGCGGATGAGCCTGCCGCGGGTCGCGTGGCTGTTGATCATCCTGTTCGCCAACGGAATCGGTCCAATCGCCTGGTTCATTGGCGGGCGTCGCCCGAATGCGGTGACCCAGACCGCCCCGGTGCAGGAGTGGGCCAGCCAGCAGCAGCGCGCCGTCGACACCCTGTACGGCACGAAGTGAGTACCGCGCCCGCCCTGCGGATCCGGGACCTCGGCAAGCGGTTTCGGGACAAGACCGCGCTGGCTGGAGTTGATCTTGAGGTGGCGGAGGGGAGCATCTTCGGCTTCCTCGGCCCCAACGGCGCCGGCAAGACGACCACCATCCGCATCCTGCTGGGTCTGGCTGGTGCCACCAGCGGCCGGGCGGAGATCTTCGGCCAGGACGTCGCCACCGCCGGAAATGATCTTCGTCGCCAGATTGGCTACCTGCCTGACGTTCCCGGCTACTACCCGTGGATGACCGCACCCGAATTCCTGGCCTTCACCGGCCGGCTCTTCGGGCTGGATCGGGCGACCATCGCGGAGCGCTCGGACGCGCTGCTGGCGATGGCCGGGCTGAATGGCGTCGAGCACAAGGTCGGCGGCTTCTCCCGCGGCATGAAGCAGCGGCTGGGCATCGCGCAGGCCCTGATGAATGCGCCCCGGCTGTTGATCCTGGACGAGCCCACCTCCGCACTCGATCCACAGGGACGCAAGGAGGTGCTGGACATGATCGGGGCGCTGAAGGGCCGCACCACCGTGCTGTTCAGCACCCACATCCTGGGCGATGTGGAACGGGTCTGCGACGAGGTGGCGATCCTGGCCGATGGCCGTGTGGTCACCCAGCAGGGCCTGCACCAGCTCAAGGCGCGCTATGGCGGCCAGACGAAGGTATTGGTCAAGGTCACCAGCCAGGCCGACGCCTTCACCGCCGCACTGCGCGCCGAGCCCTGGGTCAGCAGCGTGGAGGTCACCGCCGACGGACTCCTGGTGGCCAGCAATGATCTTGCAGCCGCAGCCCACCGAGTACCTGCACTCTGCGTCAGCACCGGCGCCGCCCTGCAACGTCTCGAGCCAGTCGAGGCAAGCCTGGAGGATGTCTTCCTTGATCTGGTGCAGCATCCGAAGGGAGCAGTCGCATGACCGGATTCACCGCCCTGCTGGGCAAGGAGTTCGCCGAGATCCGGCACACCTGGCGGCGGTGGGTGCTGCCCGGCTTCGTGCTGCTGCAGGCCATCGCCGGGCCGGTGACCGCACTGTTCACCAAGCAGTTGCTGGGTTCGATGGTCTCCCCGGAGATGGCCCAGACCATCCCGGAGCCCACCTATGCCGACGCCTGGGTGCAGTGGGCCAAGAACCTGTCCCCGACGGTGCTGCTGGTGCTGATGGTCACCGCGGCCGGCCTGGTGGCGGGCGAGGTGAGCAAGCAGACCGCCGTCCTGGTGCTGACCAAGCCGGTCTCCCGCCGGGCCTTCGTGCTGGCCAAGTTCGTGTCGGCCCTGGCCTTCCTGATCATGGTCTCCGTGCTGGGCGCGGCCATCACCGGCGGGCTGACCGCACTGCTCTTCGACGGGGTGCACTGGGCGCCGTTGGTGACTTCGACGTTGATCTGGCTGGTGCTGGCCGCCTTCTACCTGGCGGCAACACTGGTGGCCAGTTGCCTGATCGACGCACCCCTGGGTGCTGCGGGTGCCGGTCTCGGCGTCCTGCTGGTGGTCTCAGTGGCGGCATTGTGGGGGCCGCTGGCCCGGCACACCATCGCCGGGCTGGGTGGGGTGATGACGCGCTTCGCCGCCGGGGAGCAGCCCGCCTGGGGCTGGCCGGTCGCAACCACCGTCGTCCTCACCGCTGCTCTGGTGGCCCTGGCCGCCGAGCTGTTCACCCGCCGCGAGATCTGAGCGTCAGTCGCAGAGCCGCTGCATGGGCTCGCACCAAGCCTCGCTCGGGTGATATCCGGTGATATCACTCAGGCATTCCAGCGGATGATCGCCGGGGATTCCTTCTCCCGGCCCAGGATGCTGATGGTGCCGGTGTCCAGCGGGAAGGACTGGCCGCGAGCAATGTCGATGTCCAGCCAGCACAGGGCCAGCACCCGGGAGGCGTGGCCGTGGCTGAAGCAGATCGCCTTGTCGACCCCGGATTGCCGCACGCGACGCACCACCTGGGTGAGCCGATTGATCACCTGCGCATGGGTCTCCCCGCCCGGCACCTCATGGCTCCAGATCCGCCAGCCGGGTACCTGTTCGCGGATCTGCTGACTGGTCAGGCCCTCATAGTCGCCGTAGAACCACTCAGCCAGGTTCTCGTCGACCTCCGGGGTACCGAAGCCCGCCAGCTCCGCGGTACGGCGGGCGCGCAGCCGGGGGCTGGTCAACACCAGATCGAAGTCGTCGGGATCGAGCCGGTCGCGCAGGCTGGTGGCCTCGGCGACGCCATACTCGGTCAGGTCAAGGTCGGTGACGGAGGTGTGCTGGCCGGACTTGCTCCAGGCGGTCTCTCCGTGCCGGACGAGATAGAGCTCGGTCATGGCCCCCAGCCTAACCAGACGCTCGTCGCGCACGGTCATACCAGGAAGCCTAGAATGCCTCTGGTGCCCGGACTGCTGCCGGGCTGTTGGTGACGAGTTCGGAGATGACGATGAGCGAAGAACAGGCAGAGCTGCCCAACCGGCAGACCCCCTTCTCCGAGGCCTTCCGGGAGTTCATTCCCGTCGACTGGGCCCCCTACAGCAGCGAGCTCCCCGCCCGCTTGCCCGCCAGCGTGGCCGCCGAGCCACGTCGCGACGCCCTGGCCCTGGCCTTTCCCGGCGAACGACTGGTGATCCCGGCCGGCGGCCTGAAGGTGCGCAGCAACGACTGCGACTACGTCTTTCGTCCGCATTCGGCCTTCGCCTGGCTGACCGGCCTGGGAGCCGACCGGGAGCCCGACGCCGTGCTGGTGTTGGAGCCGGTCGACGCCAGCGAAAGCCACCCGTCGGGCCACCAGGCGACGCTCTACTTCAAGCCGCGCGCCCCGCGCACCGATCCCGAGTTCTACGCCGACGCCCGCTACGGCGAGACCTGGGTGGGCCAGCGAGAGAGCCTGGACGAGATGCAGGCCATGCTGGGCATCGCCTGCGCCCCGATCGGCGAGCTGCCGGCCGCCCTGGCCAAGAATGCAGAATCCACCCAGATCCGCGTGCTGCGCGCCGCCGACCAGACGGTCACCGAGCAGGTAGACGAGCTGCGCGGTGCCAGCCCCGAGGCCAGCGAGCAGGACAATGAGCTGGAGGTCACGCTCTCCACGATGCGCCTGGTCAAGGACGACTTCGAGGCCGAGCAGATGCGCGAGGCCTGCCGCGCCACCGCCGTCGGCTTCGAGGCCGTGGTGCGGGACCTGCCCGAAGCCGTCAAGCGCGGCCGAGGCGAGCGCTGGGTGGAAGGTGTCTTCGGCCTGCACGCCCGCCACCAGGGCAATGGCGTCGGCTACGACTCGATCGCCGCCGGTGGCGACCATGCCAACACCCTGCACTGGATCCGCAACGACGGCGACCTCAAGGACGGCGACCTGTTGCTGCTCGACGCCGGCGTCGAGGTGGACAGCCTCTACACCGCCGATGTCACCCGCACCCTGCCGGTCAGCGGTCGCTTCTCCCCCGAGCAGCGCAAGGTCTACGACGCCGTCCTGGAGGCCCAGCAGGCGGGGATCGATGCCGCCAAGCCGGGGGCGAAGTTCTCCGACGTGCACGCCGCCGCGATCTCCGTCGTCGCCAAGCACCTGCACGCGTGGGGTCTGCTGCCGGTCACGCCCGAGGAGTCGCTTAGCCCCGAGGGCGGCCAGCATCGCCGCTGGATGGTGCACGGCACCAGCCACCATCTGGGGATCGACGTACACGACTGCGCCCAGGCGTTGCGGGAGGACTACCGCGACGGCATCCTGAAGCCGGGCATGGTGATCACCGTGGAGCCCGGCATCTACCTCAAGGCCACGGACCTGCTGGTGCCGGAGGAACTGCGCGGGATCGGGGTGCGGATCGAGGACGACATCCTGATCACCGAGGACGGCAACGAACTGCTGTCCGGCATGCTGCCGCGCTCCGCCACGGACGTCGAGGAGTGGATGGCCGGCCTGCTGGGTGAGAGCCGAGCGGGCTGATGCCGGATTCCCGACGCCATCTGCCGGTGCTGCGCCCCACGGCGCGCGTCACCACCCGCCCCCGGCCCGCTGCCCGCCGCCAGATGCGGCAGTGGGCCACCACCCCCGATTCGGTGCAGGCCTGGGCGCTCTACATCGACGGCGTCAAGGCCGACGTGCACAGTCTGGAGGCGGCCACCGAACGCGCCAAGGAGGGCGAGGGTTTCGTCTGGTTGGGGCTCAAGGACCCCACCGACGAGGACATGGCGCGTTTTGCCCGCCAGTTCGACCTGCACCCACTGTCCATCGAGGACGCCGTCGAGGGCCACACCCGCAGCAAGCTGGAACAGTTCGACGACACCCTGTTCTGCGTGATCTCCACCGTCGCCTATGTTGATCATGAAACGGTCACCGAGACCAGCGAAATCGTGTCCACCGGCCAGATCATGATCTTCGTCGGCGAGAACTTCCTGCTCACCGTGCGCCGCGGCGACAACACCCCACTGCGGAGCCTGCGCCGCACCCTGGAGACCAATCCCGAGGACCTCTCGGTGGGGCCGGCCTATGTCTTCTACAAGATCCTCGATCGGGTCGTCGACGAGTACATGGACGTGGTCAGCGAGTTCGAGATCGACATCGACGAGGTGGAGGAGGACATCTTCTCCCGGCAGGGCACCAAGGAGGTGGACCGGGTCTACAACCTGAAGCGCGAGCTGATCGAGTTCAAGCGTTCCGTGGTGCCGCTGTCCGCTCCACTGCAGTCACTGTCCACCCGCAGCTACCCGGTGATCCCCGACGAGACCCGGGCCTACTTCCGCGAGGTGGCCGACCACCACACGGACTCCCGGGAAGCGATCCTGTCCTTCGACGAGGTGCTGTCCACCATCCTGCAGGCCGGGATGGCGCGGATCAGCCTGGAGGACAACCGGGACATGCGGCGCCTGTCCGCGATCCTGGGAATCCTGGCCGTGCCCACCACGCTGGGCGCCGTCTACGGGATGAACTTCGACAACATGCCGGAGCTGCACGCCGAATACGGCTACTTCGTGGTGCTGGCCGTGATGATCCTGGGCATGGTCGGCTGCTGGCTGGTCTTCCGGCGTCGGCGCTGGATCTGACCCACCCGGGCGCTACTTCTTGCGAAGCCCCAGCACCTGCAGCACCGAACTGAGGCCCTGGTGGCCCATCCCCTCGAAGATCCGCCGCTCCACCATCCGGACGTCAAGATCAAGTCCGGGCCACTCGTCCAGCACGTTCTGACGGGTGAGCAGCACCTCGGGATTCTTGGGGCCGCCGGTGCCCATCGACGGTTGGGCAGGGGTGTAGGTCTCCATGATCAACTTCCCCTGGGCGGCCAGCTGCGGGGTGAGGGCGTCGGCGACGCCACGGCGCAGTTCCGCCGGCAGGTGGCAGAAGATGGAGACGATGCCGTCCCACGGGCCTTGCGCGGCCGGGCCGTGCACCCAGTCGGCCAGATCCGCCACCTGGATGTCCAGGGTCACGCCACGTTCACCGGCCAGGGTGCGAGCCTTGGCGGCCCCCACCTCGGAGATGTCGACGGTGGTCACCTGGTGCCCCTTCTGGGCCAGCCAGACGCCATTTCGCCCCTCGCCGTCACCCAGCACCAGCACTCGAGAGCCACGCCGCAGCATCACCTCGGCAGCCACCAGGAAGTCGTTCGGCCGGTAGCCGTAGAGGTAGTTGGGGTGCGAATAGCGGCTGTTCCACAGTTCACGCTGGTCGGTCAGCTGCTGGTCAATCGGCATGGTCACTCCTGGGCGTCGGTGGGGTTGCCGGTCTGCGAGGGCTGGGGCGGCCAGGTGGTGGGCGCCGGCTGCTGCAACGGGCTCTGACCGAGCATCTCACGGGCCCGGTTGACCACGCTGTGTTCGCCGAGGATCTCGTAGCGGGTGGCGACGATGGCTTGCACAGACGCAAAGTCGCGCTGCCCGCGGCTGGCGGCATAGGCCATGCCAGCGGTGATGATCCCCATCCCGATGCCCAGCACCAGGCCGAAGAAGAAGGCCTCCGAGGCACCGATGTTCGGCATGAAGACCATCATCATCAGGCCGAAGAAGATGCCGGTTCCCAGACCACTGATCGCGCCTTCGGCCAGCACCCGTCCCCAGGTGCGCCGGCCGAGCACTCGCTCCACCTGCTTCAGGTCGGTGCCGACGATGCACAGATCCTGCACCGGGAAGTCCTGGTCGGCCAGGTGGTCAACGGCGCGCTGCGCCTCGGCATAGCTGGGGTAGATCGCCACCGACATGGGGTACTTCAGCGGCATCACCGTCGCGGCGGCCTGCATCAGGGAAGACATGCCGCCCAGAGTACCCAGTCACCCCACCGGAACAGAGCAAGGCAGCCACCGCTGCGCCGAGCCTGTCGAGTGGTCGCCGACGGGCGCCCCGAGGGGGTCGGGTCCCAACGCGTGCGCTCAGGCCCGCTCGCCGATCTTGGCCAGCGTGGAGCGCGCAACGGCCAGGCCGGCGCCGTCCACCATCTCGTCATCGACGACGATCGCGCCGACTGCTCCCCCCGCCTCCGCGGTGGCGTGCCGGTAGGCCTCGACGATCCGCCGGGCCCGCTCGATGTTCTCCGTGGGCGGGGTGAAAATCTGGTTGCCGGCCTCCACCTGCGAGGGGTGCAGCACCCACTTGCCGTCGTAGCCCAGGGCGGCGGAGCTGGAGGCCGAGGTGCGGAAGCCCTCAAGATCACGAATCCCGACGAAGGGGCCGTCGATCGCCTGCAGACCGTGGGCCCGGGCGGCGACCAAGATCGACATCTGGACGTGGTGGAAGGCGTCGCCCACATAACCGGGCGGCTGGGAGCCGACATTCAGCGTGGCCATCCCCATCGAGGCCATGAAGTCCCCCGGGCCGTAGACCAGCGTCTCGGTGCGGGGGCTGGCCGCGGCGATCTCGGCGACGTGCAGCAGGCCGCGCGCCTCCTCGATCTGCAGTTCAAGACCAATTCGCCCCACCGGCAGCCCGGCGGCCTGCTCGGCCTGGGTCAGCACAAGATCAAGAGCCTTCACCTGGCTCGCGTCGGTGACCTTGGGCAGCACGATGCAGTCCACCCGCGCCCCGGCGCCGCCCACCACCTCCAGCACGTCCATGGTGGTCCACGGCGTGGACCAGTCGTTCACCCGGTAGGTGACGGTGGGCGCCTGCCATCCCTCGGGGTCGTTCAGCGCGTCGACGATCCGCTGCCGGGAGGCTTCCTTCACCGGCGGCGCGACCGCGTCCTCAAGATCAAGGAAGATCGCGTCCACCGGCTGGGTGCGGCTCTTGGCGATGAAGCGGTCGCTCGATCCCGGCACGGCGAGGATGGTGCGGCGGGCCCTGGTCACGTCATTGGTCACGTCCCCAGCCTAACCAGCAGCCCCGCAGGATTGCCCCGACAGGTTAGATTTGCCGGGTGAGCGTCTCCTCCACCGCAGTCTTCATCTCGCGCATCCGCGGCCTGCCCGTCCTGGACGCCTCCGGCGACCAGGTGGGCCGGGTCCGCGACGTCGTGATCCAGCTGCGCACCCAGGGGCGCCCACCCCGGGTGAAGGGTCTGGTGGTGGAACTCTTCGCCCGTCGCCGGATCTTCGTGCCGATGATCCGGGTGCACGCCGTCGACGCCAGCCAGGTGGCGATCGAGGGCCAGGTGGACACCCGCCGGTTCAGCAAGCGCGACGCCGAGACCCTGGTGATCGATGACCTCTTCGACCGCACCATCAACCGCGCCGAGGGCCGCCGCGCCGCCATCTACGACGTCTCCATGAAGCCCACCCGCGCCCGCGAGTGGGAGGTGAGCGACGTGGCGCTGCGCGAGGTCAGCGCCAATGGCCGCTTCCGGCTGGGCCAGCGCGGCCGCACCAGCATCGTCCGCTGGTCGGAGATCCCCAATCTGGTGCTCAATGCCCAGCAGGTCACCGACCACCTGGTTGCCCAGATGGCTGACATGAAACCGGCCGACATGGCCCGTGAGCTGCACGACATGGCTCCGGAGCGCCGGGCCGAGGTGGTGGAGCAGCTCGACGACGAGCAGCTGGCCGACGCCCTGGAGGAACTGCCCGAGGACGAGCAGGTGGAGCTGCTGACCGCCCTGGACAATGAACGCGCCGCCGACATCCTGGAGGAGATGAACCCGGACGACGCCGCGGACCTGATCAAGGAACTACCGGCCGAGATGGCCGAGGACCTGTTGCAGCGGATGGAGCCCGACGAGGCCGCCGACGTCCGCGGCCTGTTGATCTACGCCGACCTGACCGCGGGCGGCATGATGACCCCCGAACCCGTCGTGCTGGCCCCCGACGCCACGGTCGCCGAGGCCTTGGCGCGAGTCCGCGACGAGGAGCTCACCCCCGCCCTGGCCTCGATGGTCTTCATCTGCCGGCCGCCGCTGGACACCCCGTCGGGCCGTTTCCTGGGCATGGTGCACACCCAGCGGTTGCTGCGCGAGCCCCCGTCGATCCTGGTCTCCGGGCTGGTGGACGAGGGGCTGGAACCGATGCGCCCGCACAGCGCGCTGGCCGAGGTCAGCCGCTACTTCGCCACCTACAACCTGGTGGTGGCACCGGTGGTCAACGAGGAGAACCAGCTGGTGGGCGCGGTGGCCGTCGACGACCTGCTGGACCACATGTTGCCCACCGACTGGCGCGGGGAACAGCTGGACGGGGAGGACGATCGGGAGGTGAGCGGTGGCTGAGGCACGCGAACGACTCAACACCCCCGGCAGCCGCAAGCGCGCCATCCTGCCCAAGGTGGAGCTGGACAGCGACTCCTTCGGCCGCTTCGCCGAATGGGTGGCCCGTTTCATGGGCACCGCCAAGTTCCTGGCCTGGATGACCCTCTTCGTGATCGCCTGGGTCACGCTGAATGTGGTCAGCATCTGGCACTTCAAGTGGGATCCCTACCCCTTCATCCTGTTGAACCTGTTCTTCTCCACCCAGGCCTCCTATTCCGCCCCGTTGATCCTGCTGGCACAGAACCGGCAGGAGGCGCGTGACCGGTTGACCATGGAGGAGGACCGGCGGGTTGCCGCCCAGAGCCGGGCAGACATGGACTTCCTGGCCCGGGAGATCGCCAGCATCCGGATGACCATGGGTGAGATGGCCACCCGCGACTACCTGCGAGGCGAACTGCGCTCCGGCCTGCGGGAACTCCTGACCGAGCTGGAACGCGACGACGAGGCCGAGGGCGCCGAGCAGCGTCGGGAGAGCTGGCTGCGCGACCAGCGTGGCAAGGACTCCCGTCGCTGACCCTGGCCCGATGACCGAGCCGGTCGAGGCCTGATTTGCAATACGACAACATGAGGAAAAGACTCACTACATGAGTGACGTTGAGAACCCGCTGTTGGGTCAGATCCGAGCAGCCCTGCACACCGTTGACGACCCCGAGATCCACCGTCCGATCACCGAACTGGGCATGGTGGACGACGTCACCATCGATGACGCCGGCCACGCCCTGGTCAAGATCCTGCTGACCGTCTCCGGTTGCCCGCTGAAGGTGACCCTGCAGACGGAGGTGACCAAGGCCGTGATGGCCGTCGACGGTGTCAGCTCCGTCGAGGTGCAGCTCGGCGTGATGAACGACGAGCAGCGCGCCGCCCTGAAGCAGGTGCTGCGCGGCGGCGAGCCCGAGCGCCAGATCCAGTTCGCCCAGCCCGGCAACCTGACCAAGGTGATCGCGATCGCCTCCGGCAAGGGCGGCGTCGGCAAGAGCTCGGTGACGGTCAACCTGGCCAGCGCCCTGGCCGCGATGGGTCGCAGCGTCGGCATCCTGGACGCCGACATCTACGGCCACTCCGTGCCCGACATGCTCGGCCTGGGCGATGCCAAGCCCACCGCCGTCGACGACATGATCATGCCCGTGCCCAGCCTGGGGATGAAGATCATCAGCGTCGGCATGCTGAAGCCGGAGCGCGACCAGGTGATCGCCTGGCGTGGTCCGATCCTGGACCGCGCGCTCACCCAGCTCCTGGCCGACGTCTACTGGGGTGACCTGGACTACCTGATCCTGGACCTGCCCCCGGGCACGGGCGACGTGGCGATCAGCCTGGGCCAGAAGATCCCCAATTCCGAGGTGGTCGTGGTCACCACCCCGCAGGTGGCGGCCGCCGAGGTGGCCGAGCGGGCTGGCACGATTGCCGCGATCATGCAGCAGCGGGTGATCGGCGTCGTGGAGAACATGTCCTATCTGGAGGCCACCTGCCCGCACTGTGACCAGACGCACCGGGTGGACCTGTTCGGCCACGGCGGCGGTCAGGCCGTCGCCGACACCCTCACCGAGCGGCTCGGCTACGAGATCCCGCTGCTGGCCCAGATCCCGATCGAGCAGCACCTGCGGGAGGGCGGTGACCAGGGCGCGCCGATCGTGGTGAACCAGCCCGAGGCCGCCTCCGCGAAGGCGCTGCAGGCCCTGGCCCAGCAGATCGACGGCCGCCAGCGTGGCCTGGCGGGCAAGCAGTTGGGGGTCAGCCCCGTCTGACTACCGTCCGTTGCCCCTCAGGTGGCGTCGACGTCGAAGGGGACTCCCCCGGCGGCCGCACCGACAGCGTCGAAATTGCCGGCGTCCTCCAGCTCGTGCCGGAGGTCCTCCCCCATCATCTTGGCGTCCTTGAGATCGGTGTCCAGGTCACTACGGACATCCGACAGGTCGGACTTGAGCTCGTCGATGTCGGCCTGCATGTCGTCCAGCAGGTGCTTCTGGATGAAGGTCTTGGGGTGCAGGTCACGGATGTCCAGGTTGGCGTACTCCGGGCCCAGCTCTGCGCGCAGCTGGTCCTGGGCATTGTTGGCGATGTTGCGTAGGAAGAAGACCACGCGGGCAGCCTTGCGGCTCAGCTCCGGGATCTTCTCCGGGCCGAACATGATGGTCGCCAGCACGGCGAGCATGAGGAATTCCTGGATTCCGGGCACGGCGTCAGCCTAGTCGCGCCGGACCGGCGGCGCGAAGCGGGTCACCGGCCACGTTGCCCGGCCAGGGCACGCAGACCCATCCGGACCCGCTCCATCCCCTCGCCGGTGACGGCCTGCTCGTGCGGCAGGGCCGCCACGGCGGCCTCGCCCATGGCCCGGTCGCTGGCCAGCACGCAGTAGACGGTCTCGCCGGACTGCCAGGCCTGGCGGAACTGGTCGTCGGCCCCGTCCGGGTGACCGCTCAGTCGGCCGCGATGCTGCACCACCAGGACCGACCCCTCGGCCGAGGCGTAGATGCTGCGCACCTTGTCGGGGGCGCCGGTGACGTCCAGATCCACCCGGGGCAGCCCCGTGAGTTCGTCGGGGCAGCTGAAGGAGCGCGGGCAGTCCTCGTCATCGTCGGCAACCGGTGCCGAACTGACGACGGGTTGGGACATGCTCGCCTGGCCGGCGCTGCTCACTCTTGAGGTCGAGGCCGCGGCTCGACCCAACAGGCCGGTGGGATTCCCCGAGAGGGCCACGCTGCCGGCGTCGGGATCATCGACGGTGGGCAGCTGCGGCGCCATCAGCCAGGCACCGCCAAAGGCTCCCACCACTCCCGCCGTGGTCATGGAGCCCAGCGCGGCCACCCGGATCCGGCGGCGGCGCCGCGGGCTGGGCAGGCAGCCGGAGCGCTCCGGGGAGAGCCACAGCTGTCGATCCGCCTCGGCCCCGGCGATGGCCACCAGCCGGTCGGCCAGGTGACAGGGCGCGGCCGGTGCGGAGTCGGCGGCACAGCTGGTCAGCAGCGTGCGAAGCTGGTTGATTTCGACCAGTTCCCGGCGGCAGTCGCGGCAGTCCACCAAGTGGGCGGCCACCTCGTCGCGCCGCTCGACGGGAAGTGCCTGGTCGGCATAGGCGGTCAGCTCGTCGTGGCAGTGCTCGCAGGTGATCGCCATCTCACACCCCCGCCGTCTTCAGCCGCCGGGCCGCCAGTTCGTCGCGGCTGGGGCTGATCCCCAGATAGCGTTCCCGGTCCGCGGTGGGGCGGCGGTGCGCCAGCGCCTCGCGCAGCTGGGAGCGCCCGCGGTGGATCCGGCTGCGCACAGTGCCCACCTTGACGTCCAGCACCTGGGCGATCTCGTCATAGCTGAGGCCCTCGATGTCGCACAGAACCACGCAGACCCGGTATTCGGGGCTCAGCGCCGCCAGCGCGGCGGCGACATCGGCGTCCATGCTGGCGTCGTCGTAGAGCTCACCGGGCGAGGCCTGTTCGTCGACGACGCGTTCGCTGGCCTCGGCCATCGGGTCCATCCGGATCCGATGCTTGCGTCGGGCTCCGTCCAGGAAGAGGTTGGTGGTGATCCGGTGCAGCCAGCCCTCCAGCGTGCCCGGGGTGAAGTTGTTGATGGATTTGAAGACCCGGACGAAGACGTCCTGGGTGAGGTCCTCGGCGTCGGGGCGGTTGCCGGTGAGTCGGTAGGCCAGCCGGTAGACCTGGTCGGAATGGTCCCGCACCAGCTCTTCCCAGGTGGGCGGCGTCCATTCGGGCGCGGCGTCTGGGGCCGCAGGCGCCTGCCGCGTGCTCCTGAACATCCGCGCTCCTCCTTGCTCGTCAGCTGTCTGTCTCCATGAAAGCCACCGCGCCTGTGAAGAGCCTGTGACCGGGCCATCTCGTCACCTGACCAACGTCGCCCAAGGTCCGGAAGTTCCCACGGACCAGCAAATCGTCAGAGGTCAGCGGCTTCCAGCAGCGCACCGAAGGCCGCGGCCTCGGCGTCGGTGGCATTGGGCAGCGGGGAGCGCACCCCGCCGACGGCGAAGCCCTGGTGGGCCAGCCCGGCCTTGACCAGCATCACGCCCTGGGTGGCGAAGACCCCGGTGAAGACCGGCAGCAGTGCCTGGTGCAGCGCCAGCGCCTGGTCGATCCGGCCGGCAACGAAGGCGTCGATCAGCTCCCGGAAGCGCCGCCCGGTGAAGTGGGTGGAGGTACCCACCACACCCACGCCACCGACGCTGAGCAGTGGCAGCGTCATCGCGTCATCGCCGGAATAGTAGGTCAGGGTGGATTCCGCGATCACTCGCGCGGAGGCCGCCAGATCGCCCTTGGCGTCCTTCACTCCGACGATGTTGGGGTGCTTGGCCATCTCGATCAGGGTGTTGGACTCGATCTGCACGCCGGCGCGGTGCGGAATGTCGTAGGCCATCACCGGCAACTCCGTGGCGTCGGCGACGTCCAGGAAGTGCTTCAGGATGCCGCGCTGCGGAGGCTTGGAGTAATACGGTGTGACCACCAGCAGGCCGTCAGCGCCGGCATCGGCGGCCTGACGGGCCAGCTCGGCGGTGTGGTGCGTGTCGAAGGTGCCGACGCCGGCGACGATCTGCGCCCGATCCCCCACCTCCTCCACGACGGCGGCCACCAGCGCAGCCTTCTCCTCGTCGGTGGTGGTGGGCGATTCCCCGGTGGTGCCATTGATCACCAGGGCGTCATTGCACTGTTCGTCCACCAACCGGACGGCGAGCTGGCGGGCGCGCGGCAGATCCAGGGCGCCGTCGGCCGTGAACGGGGTGACCATGGCGGTCATCACCCGCCCAAAGACGGGCTCAACCCGCTCCGCGGCAGGGTCGGTGGGGGTCGCAAGACTCATGCGCGTCATCCTAGACCGTTCACCATGGTCGGTGCCCGTGGCCCACTTTGGGTAGGCTTGGCACGTGACCGATCCCAGCAGCAACACCACCAGCTCCTCCCTGCCCCTTGATGCGCGCTCCTGGGGCTACGCCGAGGATTTCGTCCGCCCCGACGAGCGGATCCGTGACGCGCGCAACCAGGCCGTCGAACTGGGCATCGAGACCATCAGCAATGGCACCGTGGCCGCGCTGCGTTTCCTGGCGCGGATGGTGCAGGCCAAGGCCGTGGTGGAGATCGGTACCGGCAGCGGCGTCTCCGGGCTGGCTCTCTACGAGGGGATGGGCTCCGAGGGCATCATCACCAGCATCGATCCGCAGTCCGACCGGCAGGCCACGGCCCGCAAGGAGTTCACCGACGCCGGGATCCGCTCCAACCGGATCCGGCTGATCGCCGGCACCCCACTGGATGTGCTGCCCAAGCTGCGCGACGGGGCCTACGACCTGGTCTTCATCAACGGCGACAAGCTGGAGTACGTGGAATACGTGGCGCAGGCGCTGCGGCTGCTGCGTCACGGCGGCGTGGTGGTGCTGCACGACGCCCTGTGGCAGAACAAGGTGGCGGATCCGGACAATGAGGATGACGAGACGGTGATCATCCGCGAGGCGCTGGCCGCGGTGGAGCAGACCGAGGAGTTCACCTCCCTGCTGCTGCCCGTCGGCGACGGCCTACTGGCGGCCATCAAGGCCTGACCCCTTCGACCAGCCCCGGGGAACCATCCCCAACGGATTGCGGCCTCGCTCCCCTCTCGGTGAGCGAGGCCGCAATTGGTGGTGCTGCGGTAGCGCTGGCTCAGACGGCCGGCGGGATCACGAGCCCCTTGCCCACCACGGTGATGCCGCCATCGCTGACGGTGAAGCCGCGGGCGCGGTCCAGTTCGTGGTCGACGCCGATCTCCACGCCGTCGGGAACGATCACGTTCTTGTCCAGGATGGCGTTGTGCACCACGGCATTGCGGCCGATCCGCACCCCGCTCATCAGGATCGACGAGTCCACCCGCGCCCACTTCTCGATGTACACGTCGGGGCTCATCACGGTGCGGTCCACGTCGCCACCGGAGATGATGCAGCCGGGCGAGACGATCGAGTCCTCGGCATTGCCGCGCATGGTGAACTTGGCGCCGGGCGCCTGCACCTGGGTGGTCCAGATGGGCCACTTGTCGTTGTACAGGTTGAACTGCGGCACGACGCTGACCAGATCCATGTGGGCCTCGTGGTAGGCGTCGATGGTGCCCACGTCACGCCAGTAGTTGCGATCCTCGTCGGTGGCGCCGGGGACGACATTGGCAGTGAAGTCGTAGACCAGGGCCTCGCCCTTGGCGACGAAGGACGGGATGATGTCGCCGCCCATGTCATGACCCGCATTCGGGTCATTGGCGTCGGCCTCCAGCGCGTCGATCAGCGCCTCGGTGGTGAAGATGTAGTTGCCCATGGAGGCGAAGGACTCGTCGGGCGAATCCGGCAGGCCGGGCGGATCGGCGGGCTTCTCCAGGAACTGCTTGATCTTGCCACCGTCTTCGGCGTCGATGATGCCGAAGGCGTGGGCCTCGGAGCGCGGAACCCGGATGCCGGCCACGGTGCACTGCAGGCCGGATTGGATGTGCGCGTCCAGCATCTGGCTGACGTCCATCCGGTAGATGTTGTCCGCGCCGAAGACCACGATGTAGTCGGGCCTCTCGTCGCGGATCAGGTTCATCGACTGGTAGATGGCATCCGCGCTGCCCTGGTACCACTGGGGGCCGAGGCGCTGCTGGGCCGGCACCGGGGTGACGTAGTTGCCCAGCATGGTGGACATCCGCCAGGTCAGTGAGATGTGACGGTCAAGGGAGTGCGACTTGTACTGCGTGAGCACGCAGATCTGGCGCAGTTCGGAGTTGGCCAGATTGGACAGCACGAAGTCGATCAGGCGGTAGGTACCGCCGAAGGGAACGGCAGGCTTGGCCCGGTCAGCGGTGAGGGGCATGAGGCGTTTTCCCTCGCCGCCTGCGAGGACGATGGAGAGCACCTTTGGTCTTGTGGACATGAGCTGAACCTATTGCGCCGAGGCCAACTTCCACAAGGCACATTGGGTGAAATGGTCTGACTTTCACCCAGAGACCCCCCGATTGTCACCGGCCGTGGGGGCCGGGGGCGAGAAGCGCGGGCCGACGCGTGAAACGCTGCCAGCGAAACCATTGTGGGCACCCCGGCGCTGTGCAAGCATCACATCATGCGCGTATCAATTCTCACCCGTGAGTACCCCCCGACCATCTACGGCGGAGCAGGCGTCCACGTCGCCCAGCTCGTCCCCCAGCTGCGCAAGTTCATCGACGTCGACGTCCAGTGCATGGGTGAGCCGCGCGACGGCGCCACCGCGCACCAGGAGAACTACCCGTCGGGCGCCAATGCCGCGCTGCGGGTCTTCGGTGCGGACCTGTCCATGGTCTCCGCCCTGCCGGAGGGCATCGAGCTGGTGCACTCCCACACCTGGTATGCCAACCTCGCCGGTCATCTGGCTGGTCTCTTCCGGGACATCCCGCACGTGGTCAGCGCCCACTCGCTGGAGCCCGATCGCCCGTGGAAGGCCGAGCAGCTCGGCGGCGGCTATGCCCTGAGCTCGTGGGCGGAGCGCACCGCCTACAACGGGGCCGACGCGGTGATCGCCGTCAGTGAGGGGATGAAGAAGGGCATCCTGGCCGCCTACCCCGAGCTGGAGCCGGACAAGATCCACGTCGTGCTCAATGGCATCGACCCGGAGGAATTCCAGCCCGACCACGGCACCGACATCTGTGAGCAGATCGGGATGGATCCGAGCAAGCCGGCGGTGGTCTTCGTCGGCCGGATCACCCGGCAGAAGGGTCTGGTGCACCTGGTGCGCGCCGCCCAGTACCTGGATCCCGACACCCAGCTGATCCTGCTGGCCGGCGCCCCCGACACGCCGGAGATCGCCGACGAGTTCAACAAGGCCTTCGGTGCGCTCAAGGAGGCCCGCGGCGGTGTGGTCTGGGTACAGGAGATGCTGCCCCGCGCGTCCGTGCGCCAGGTGATGAGCAATGCGACGGTCTTCGCCTGCCCCAGCATCTACGAGCCGCTGGGCATCGTGAACCTGGAGGCGATGGCAACCGAGACCGCCGTCGTGGCCAGCGCAGTCGGTGGCATTCCGGAGGTGGTGATGGATGGCGAGACCGGCTACCTCGTCGACTACGACCCGGCCCGCGCGATGGACGGTGACTACATCGCCAACTTCGAGAAGACCTTCGCGGAGAAGATCAACGAGCTGACCCGCAACCCGGAGCTGACCGAGAAGTTCGGCAAGGCCGGCCGGCAGCGCTGCATCGACAAGTTCAGCTGGGAGACCATCGCCAAGCAGACCGTCGAGGTCTACCAGGCCGCGATCGACCGGCACGCCGCGCGGGGGGCCAAGGCCTGAGCAGGCGCATCCCGAACGCGACGAACGGCGTGCACTCCGCGAGTGCACGCCGTTCGTCGTTCTCAGGTGTTGGGCCTTGTCAGCCAACAACCTCCTGCAGGCACTTGAGCAGATCGGTGGCCTCGGTTGCGTTCAGCTCAACCACCAGACGGCCGCCGCCGTCCACGGGAACGCGCATCACGATGCCACGGCCTTCCTTGGTGACCTCCATGGGGCCATCACCCGTACGGGGCTTCATAGCAGCCATCGTGCATCCTCATCTCTTCGACGGTTTTCACCCCATTATTCCGCACTTTGCGGCAGGTTCCCCATCGGTCCGACCAACGGCGTGCCGTCGGGGTCCTGCCGAAGCTCGTCGCCGACCACCCGTTCAGCCTCGAACTGACCGATCAGCCGGTCGAGCAGTTGGTCCACCTGCTGCATGGAATAGCCCCGGGTGACGACGCTGAACTGCACCCCGCGCAGGGCCTCGGCATCGATCTCACCGGGCGGCAGCGGCCGGGATGGCCGATCGTCCACCAGCTCGGGCATGGCACCCCAACGCCCGGAGGCGACGACGGCCGCCACCGCCAGGATCACGACAACGAGCGCGGCGAGAAACCAGGTCATGGCGCCATCGTAGTGACGTGGGCGATGGCGGCGGCTTCGTCGTCGGTGACGAGGAACATGTCCAGGTCACCGGCCCCGATGTAGCCCTCCGCCAGTGCGGCCTGCCGCAGCCAGTCCACCAGCCCCTGCCAGTAGTCGACGCCGAAGAGCACCACCGGAAAGTGTTGCACCTTGCCGGTCTGCGCCAGGGTGAGCGCCTCGAAGAGTTCATCGAAGGTGCCCAGGCCACCGGGCATGACGATGAAACCCTGCGCGTACTTGAGGAACATCACCTTGCGGACGAAGAAGTAGCGAAAGTTGATCCCCAGGTTCACGTGGGAGTTCATCGACGCCTCGAAGGGCAGCTCGATCCCCAGCCCCACCGAGGTGCCACCCGCCTCGTCGGCGCCCTTGTTGGCCGCCTCCATCACGCCGGGCCCACCCCCGGTGATCACCGCATAACCCTCGTTCACCAGTTCCCGCGCCATCCGTTCGGCCGCCGCGTACATCGGGCTGTCCGGACGGGTGCGGGCCGAGCCGAAGACGCTGATCGCCGGGCCGAGCTCGGCCAGGGTGCCAAAGCCCTCGACGAATTCGGACTGGATTCGCAGGGTGCGCCACGGGTCGGTGTGCCGCCAGCTGGTGTCCCCCACGCCGGCCAGCAGGCGCTGATCGGTGGTGGTGGTCTGCTTCTGGCCGCGACGCCGGATCACCGGCCCCTGCACCACGTGATTGCCATTGCCGGGAACATTGTCCAGCGGGCGCGGTGGGTGCTTCTTGGTCATCTCAGGCCTCCAGGTCGGATGTGGGCGCCAGCCAGCGACGCAGGGCGTCGGAGCAACTGGTCAGGTCTGCGACGGGGCAGTACTCGTCGCTCATGTGTGCCTTGCCGGGATTGGCCGGGCCGAAGTTCACCGCAGGCACCCCCAACTCGCTGAACCGGGCCACGTCGGTCCAGCCGTACTTGGGGCCGGGCGTGCCGCCCACGGCCGCGACGAAGTCCTGCGCGGCGGCGCGATCCAGCCCGGGCCTGGCCGCGGGTGACAGGTCCACCACCCGCAGCTCGAAGCCGTCGAAGAGGTCGCGCATCAACGCCTCGGCCTCGGCCGTGGTCTTGTCGGGGGCGAAGCGGTAGTTGATGTGCACGCTGCACTCGTCGGGGATCACATTGCCAGCCACTCCGCCGGTGATCTGGACGGCATTCAGCCCCTCCCGGAAGACCAGCCCCTCCACCTCGATCTCCCGGGTCTCGAAGCTGGCGATCCGCTCGAAGACCGGGGCAATGTCGTGGATGGCATTGTGGCCCAGCCAGCTGCGGGCGCTGTGCGCCGCGGTGCCGCGGGTGGTGATCCAGAAGCGCATGCTGCCCTGGCAGCCGCCCTCGATCTGCGCCGAGGTGGGTTCCATCAGGATCGCGAAGTCGCCCTGCAGCAGGTCGGGGTGCTCCCGACCGATCCGCCCCAGGCCGTTCAGCTCGCTGGCCACTTCTTCGTTGTCGTAGAAGAACCAGGTGACGTCGTGCCGGGGTTCGCTCAGCTCGGCGGCCAGCTGCAGGGCCACCGCCACACCACCCTTCATGTCACAGGTGCCCCGGCCGTGGATCCGGTCCTCTCCGTCGACGATGCTGCGGCTGCTGGGCAGGTTGCCGGCCACCGGAACCGTGTCCAGGTGCCCGGCCACCAGCACCCGGGATTCGCGCCCCAGATCGGTGCTGGCCGCCAGGCAATTGCCGTGCCGGGTCACCGTGAGGTGCGGGCAGGCACGCAGCGCCTCATCCACCAGATCCGCCAGCCGCTCTTCGTTGCCGCTGACCGACTCGACGTCGGTGATCACCTGCAGCAGGTCGGGCAGGGGCTGGCGAAGGTCAAGGCTCATGGTGCCGAGACTAGCCGAGCACCCGCCTCGCCTCGACTATCCGTGGGGCAAGGAGCCGCTGCCACTGGGGAAGGTTGACCTTGAGCGTCTCCCACACGGCATCTCGGTCAATCACGTCATACCCGTGGATCAGTGCATTGCGCATGGCTACCGCGATCCGCAATTCGACACCCTCCGGAACATCCACTCCTGACCGGCGGAGTCGTCCAGCAGCCTCGCCAAGCTTCATCAGGATGCCATCACTCGCCTCGCACATGATCCGGTCGGCGAGATAGGCCTCTTGCCCCCCCCCGGCAACAATGCCCTCCGCCAGCTCGAACCACGCCGCCATGTGCAGCAGGTCCTTGGCCACACGCTCCTTCATCACACCAACACCTCGTCCCGAAGAATGTCCTTGTCCCGCCCAGATTGCAGGCCGTTGCGCGAAACGAGGTCCACCTTGCATCCCACCACCTGGGCAAACTCTTCCTGCAGACGGACGAGATCGAACAACGAGGCCCCCTGCGGCGGAGTCACCAGCAGATCCACATCCGACGTGTCCGTGGCCTCGCCGCGTGCCACCGAACCGAAGACCGCCAGATCCGTGAAGCCGCGTTCCTCGGCAATTGCCCGGAGCACGGGGCGAGCCGCTTCAAAGGCGTCCCCCGGGCTGGCCTGCTGCAGGGCCTTGCGCCCCGAGCTGAGTTGCTGGGAGACCGCGGGCTGGGAGATGCCCAGCTCGGCGGCGATCTCGGCCTGCGAACGCCCGGCGACCACCATCGCCTGCAGGGCCGCCGCCCGCCGGAGCCTCCCGATGTACTCGATCCTGATGCCGTCCTTGCACAGCCAGACCAGATCCGTGCGCACCCCTTGCGCTCGGTCTCCTTGTACGCGGTTGTCTTGCGCTCGGTCATCCTGCACTCGCCCATCCATAAGGTGAGCTTATGTCAGCGGCTGCCGTCGCGCACGGGGTCAGCGGAAGAGAACCAGGCAGATCGCGGCGTAGTGACTGACCGCGGCCAGAATGGTGCACAGGTGGAAGATCTCATGGAAGCCGAAGGTGGCAGGCCAAGGATTGGGCCGCTTGAAGCCGTAGGCCAGCGCGCCGATCGAGTAGATGACGCCACCCAGGGCAATCAGGCCCACCACCAGCGGACCACCCGAGCGCCAGAACTGCCCCATCCAGCCAATCGCCGCCCAGCCCATGGCCAGATAGAGCGCGACATAGAGCCCGCGGGGCGCCGACAGCCAGAAGACCCGGAAGAGCACGCCCACCAGGGCGCAGGCCCAGATCAGGGCCAGCAGGAGGCGGAGGCTGCGGCCGTGCAGCATCCCGACCGACAGCGGGGTGTAGCTGCCGGCAATGAAGATGAAGATGTTGGCGTGGTCCACCCGACGAAAGACCGCGTGCACCTTGGGCGACCAGCTGCCGCGGTGATAGAAGGCCGAATTGCCGAACAGCAGCACGGCACTGAGGGTGTAGACGGCGCAGGCGATCCGCTGGTCACGTTGCGGCGCCAGGGCCACCAGCAGGATGCCGGCCACCAGCGCGACCGGGGCGAAGCCCTGGTGCAGCCAGCCGCGCAGCCGCGGCTTGGCCGCCGCCACCGCGCCACCGATCGCGTCGGCCACCCTCTCGCCCCCGCCAGGGTGGCTCTTCGTCGTCATGTCCATGGAACCTACGGTACCGTAGGTTACGCCCCCCTCCGAACCCCTCAGTTCAAAATCACATGGGCCGAGACACCCATTAGGCTGATGGGCATGAATCGGCTGGACCGCCTCACCGAGACCCTTGACCGGATGCACCCATCCGGCCTGCTCTACAGCACCTACGAGACGCGCCTGACAGCCGAACTGGACAAGGATCGCCTGCCCCAGCACGTCGCCGTGCTGGCCGACGGGAACCGTCGCTGGGCCCGGATGAACGCCCCGGACAAGCCCCTGGTGGCCGGCTACCAGGCCGGCGCGGACAAATTGAGGGACTTCGTCGCCTGGTGTGACGAGGCCGGAATCCAGGTTGTCACCCTGTGGGTGCTCAGCCCGGACAACCTCCAGCGCGCTGAGGCGGAAGAGGTCAAGCCCCTGCTCGGCGTCATCCAGCAGTTGGTGGTCGATCTGGCCAGCGACGGCCGCTGGCCCGTGCAAGCGGTCGGTGACATGTCACTGCTCCCGCCCGAGATGGCCACCGCACTGGCCGGCGCCCGCACCGCGAGCCAGGACAACAAGGGCATGCTGGTCAATGTCGCCATCGCCTACGGCGGCCGCCATGAGCTGCGCGACGCCGTGCGCTCGCTGCTCAAGGAGGAGGCCGCCAAGGGCCGGAGCCTGGACGAGGTGGCCGAGACCCTGGAGATCGACCAGATCGGCGAGCACCTCTACACCAAGGGCCAGCCCGATCCGGACCTGATCATTCGCACCTCCGGCGAGCAGCGACTCTCCGGCTTCCTGATGTGGCAGAGCGCCCACAGCGAGTTCTACTTCTGCGAGGCGCTCTGGCCGGATTTCCGCAAGGTGGACTTCCTGCGCGCACTGCGCTCCTTCAGTCAGCGCGAACGTCGCTACGGCCGCTGAGCAAATTTCACGCGGCGGGGAATCAACGGGGGGCCACGTTCCCCCTCCGGCGGCAATCAGGGTGTCCACGGATGCCAATATCTACACCGTAGAATTACGGTCGGGTCATGATCCTCACCACCGACCATCCCGCCCGCCAACCCCGCACCACGCCGATCGATGCCGACGCCATCCGGCACTATCGCCAGCCCGGGCTCTTCTTCGCCCTGTCCACCGCGATCCCATGGGCCATGTGGTTGGCCGCCGGCCGACTCTCCCATCTGGACGCTCCCTCGCACGCCGCGCGGCTGCTCACCTCCCTGCTGGGCTTCGGTGGTCTGTTCGCGCCCCTGGTGGTTGCCGCGGTGCTGACCGTCCGCAACCCGCAGCTGCTGCGCGACACCAGGCACCGCCTGACCAACTGGCGCCAGGTCAACCCCGGCCTGGCGGTACTGTCCGTGGTGCTGCTGCCCGCGGCCCTGCTGGCCGGAACCGCCATCTCACTGCTCTTCGGCTACTCCCCCGAGCAGTTCCAGCTGCGCAACGGCTTCTCCTTCACCTCCGGAGTGGCCCCCGCCTGGCTGGTGCTCGGGCTGGCACCGATCGTCGAGGAGCTGGCCTGGCACAGCTACGGCACCGATGCCCTGGCCTCCCGCTGGACCATCTGGCACAGCTCGATGGTCTTCGCCGCCATCTGGGCACTGTGGCATCTGCCGCTGGCCGGGATCAGGGGCTACTACCAGGCCGAGGTGGTCGAGGTCGGGCTGCTCGCGTCGGTCAACTTCCTGGTCTCGATGTTCCCCTTCATGGTGTTGATGAACTGGCTCTACTATCGCTGCGGCCGCAACATCTGGATCCCCGTCCTGGTCCACCTGAGCGCCAACTACGGCAATGAGATCTTCCTGACCCATCCGGACACCAAGGCCCTGCAGACGTTGCTGCTGATCGCGCTGTGCGGCTGGGTGCTCTGGCATGATCGGGAACTCTTCTTCACCCGTCCAAAGGATCGACGATGACACCCCGCCCCGCCAGCACCAGCCAGCAGCAGATTGTCGACGCCGCCCTGGCCCTGCTCGACGAACAAGGCCACGAGACCTTCAGCATGCGCAAGCTGGGCTCCCGGCTGGCTGTGGATCCGATGACCATCTACCACCACGTGCCGGACAAGGGGGCGCTGTTCGATCTGGTGGTGGATCGGATCTGGACCGGCCTGCAGCCCCCGACCACGGGCGACTGGACGACGCAGGTGGCCGGGCTGGCCCGCGAGCTGCGCCGCAGCCTGATGCAGCACCCCCGGCTGGTGGTGCTGGTGGCCACCCGACCGGCAGTCACCCCGAGCCTGCTGTCCTTGGTGGACCAGACGGTGACCCGGCTGGTCGCCGCGGGTCTGGGTGCCGCCGAGGCCATGCGGCTGCTGGACTGCGTGGTCGCCTTCACCGTCGGCAAGGTACAGGGCGAGCTGCGCCAGCCCACAGGAGGCAGCCAGACCACCCCGGAGGAATCGCTGCAGTCACTGCTGGCCAGCCTGCCCGGGCTGGCCAGCGCCATCGACGAGGGTTACCAGTGGCAGCCCGACGAGGAGTTCGAGCTGGGGCTGACCGCGCTGCTGGCCGGCTGGCCGGTCAGCAGCGGCTCCACAGCGGGGTCTTGAGCTCGGCGTAGTCGCTGGTCGGGTCGAAGCAGACCTCGCCCCGGCAGACATAGCCGGTGGCCTGCCCGTCGCGGGCGATGCGCTCGTCGAACAGGTGCCCGAAGCCGGTGGTGTCCGCCCGGCCGACCACGATCGCGGAGCCGGCCGGCGCCATCCGCCAGGCGGCCACCGCCAGCTTGTCGATCCCCGCACTGTCACTGTCGTCGGGCAGCACGATCACGGCCTGGGCGGGCTTCAGGCCGCGCCGGGCCTCGTCCAGCACCAGTGCGTCGGCGAGGCTCCAGCCAGCGAAGCGCGGCTGGCTTGCCACCAGCGACCACGTGGTCCGGGCGGCTCGATCGGCCCGCTCCACCAGCTCGGGACGGCAGGCCAACAGGCCGACCAGTCGCAGGGCCGCCACCAGGGAGCTGGTGCCCGACGGGGTGGCATTGTCGCTGAGCTCGCGGGGCCGGTCGAAGAGTTCATCACTGGCCTGGGCGTCGAAGAAGCCGCCGTCCTCGGCGCTGAACAGTCGATCGGCTCGCTCCAGCAGCCAGGCCGCCCGCTCCAGCCAAACCGCGTCGCCGGTGGCGCCGGCCAGCCGGGCCAGACCCAGCGCCAGACAACCATGATCCTCGGCCACGGCCGGTGTGCTTCCGGCCACGCCGTCGCGGGAGGTCCGCACGAAGCGATCCGCGTCCTGGTCGACATGGATCTGCCAGACGGCCTGCGCGGCCTCGCGGGCCAGCTCCAGCCAGTGCGGCTCGGCGAAGGTCATGGCGGCATTGACCAGCGAGTCGATAACCAGGCCATTCCAGGCGGCCACCACCTTGTCGTCGCGGCTGGGCGCAAAACGGTTGTCCCGCTCGGCCTTCAGCGTGGCCAGCACCTCCGTCAGTCGGCCCTGGTCGGGCGAGCCATGCAGCTGCAGGGTGGACAGGCCGTGCTCGAAGGTGCCGGCCTCGTGCACATGGAAGACCTGCCGCGCCCATCCGCCGTCGGCCTCCCCCAGCGCGTCGGTCAGCAGATCGGGATTCCAGACGTAGTAGATGCCCTCGGCCACCATGCCGCGGATGTCGACGCTGTCGGCGTCCAGGCTGGCGGCGAAGGCACCCTGCTCGGTGCGCATCTCCCGCTCCAGCCACTCGACGGTGGCGTCGACGACGTTCTGGTAGATCTCCCGCTTGTAACCGTCGTGCTCCGCGGTGCGCCGCCAGCAGCGCAGGTAGCTGCCGATCAGCAGGGCATTGTCGTAGAGCATCTTCTCGAAGTGCGGCACCACCCAGCCGACGTCGGTGGCATAGCGATGGAAGCCGCCGCCCACCCGGTCGAAGAGACCGCCGCGGGCCATCATCTCGCAGGTCAGCTGGGCCATGTCCAGGCTGGTCGGATCGCCCTTGACCAGCAGGGCATCCAGCACCATCGCCGGCGGGAACTTGGGCGCCGTGCCGAAGCCGCCGTGGATCATGTCGTAGTCCTTGCCCAACAGCTCCAAGGTCTCCCGGGCGCCGGGCACCTCGTCGGTGGGCTGCACCGGGTTGAGGTCGCGCAACTGCTCGGTGATGCTCGACGCGGACCCGAGCACCTCATCTCGACGCTCCGTCCACGCCCCGGCCAGCGCCTGGCAGACCTGCAGGAAGCTCGGCTGGCCACCCACCGGCTCGGGCGGGAAGTAGGTGCCGGCAAAGAAGGGCTCCCCGCCGGGGGTGAGGAAGACGGTCATCGGCCAGCCGCCCTGGCCGGTCAGCGCCTGCGTTGCGCTCATCAGCACGGCGTCGACGTCGGGATTCTCCTCCCGGTCCACCTTCACGTTCACGAAGTGCTCGTTCATGAAGGTGGCGACGTCGCGGTCGTCGAAGCTCTCGTGCGCCATCACATGGCACCAGTGGCAGGCGGCATAACCGGTACTCACCAGCAGGGGCAGGTTCCGCTCACGGGCGGCCTCGAAGGCCTCGGCACCCCACGGGTACCAGTCGACATCCTGGTGGGCGTGCTGCTGCAGATAGGGGCTGGTGGACTCGGCAAGACGGTTCGGCACGCGCACAGCCTAGCCGGGCCGGACTATCCTCGAACCATGAACCAGCTGACCCCCATGCTGAGCAGTGGGATGCTCACCCTGTTGACCTTCAGCGCCATCGCCGCCTTCATCATCCTGGGCTCGATCAGCCTGCGTCGGCACACCAAGCGGATCGACCCGGACATCCCGTGGGAATCCGAGATGACCGAGCAGGGCCGCGCCGCCCAGGCCTTCGAACGCTCCAACCTCTGACCTGCACCCCCATCGGGCGGCGGCCCGTCAGATGGCCCACCCCTCGCTCGGGTCGTCCGCGATGGGCTGGCGCAGCCCGGCAAAGAGGTCTTCCTCCGGCAACGAGGTGCGCACGGTGCTGAAGACCAGCTCGAAGTCCTCCGTTGGCCACACCCGCTGCTGGAGCTCGGTCGGGACCGCGAACCATGGGCCGTCCGGGTCGATCTGGGTGGCGTGCGCCCGTAGCGCATCATCGCGCACCCCGAAGTACTCGCCGCAGGGCACCCGGGTGGTGATCCGCTTCTCGTACTCGAAGTCCTGCCACTTGGACAAGCGGTCGACGTAGGGCGATTCCAGCCCGTGTTCGTGCATCGCGGCGTCGAGGGCGGCCAGCCGGAGCCGGTGGAAACCCATCTGGTAGTAGAGCTTGCTCACCTGCCAGCTGGGTCCCAGATTGGGGTGCAGGTTGGGATCGCCGGCCTGCTGCACGGCGGCCATGGTGATGTTGTGGCACATGATGTGGTCCGGATGCGGGTAGCCACCCTTCTCGTCATAGGTGGTGACCACCTGCGGCCGGAATTCCCGGATCAGGCGGACCAGTGGCCTGGCCGCCTCGTCCGGATCCACCAACCCGAAGCAGCCCTCCGGCAGCGGCGGCTGCGGATCGCCCTCCGGGAAGCCGGAGTCGATGAAACCCAGCCAGCGCTGCTCGACCCCGAGGATCTCCCGGGCCCGATCCATCTCCAGGTGCCGGATGGCGGCAATGTCCTTCCACACCTCGGGACGATCCATCTTCGGGTTCAGCACGCTGCCCCGTTCACCGCCGGTGCAGGTGGCCACCATCACCTCGACACCCTCGGCCACGTACTTGGCGGTGGTGGCCGCCCCCTTGCTGGACTCGTCGTCGGGGTGGGCGTGTACGTGAAGCAGCCGCAGGGGTGCATGGGGCAGCGAGACCTGGGGCAGCAGCACGTCGGGCTGGAAGTCATCGGACATGCCGCCAATTGTGCCCAACCGATTGAGGGTGCAACGTCGGGCGGCGGATCGTGGACTGTCGATGCGGCCGGGACTTGGCACAATGGAGCCCGTGACCACCCTGACCGACGCCGACCGCGCCCGCATTGCCGCCCGATACCCGGTGCCGCCGGCCCGGCACAAGATCTACCTGGTGCTGGTGACCCTCCTGGGGCTGTTGCTGGCGGGCTGGCTCGGCTGGGCGGGCGGGCGGGGTGCCACCCCCGACGTCGTCGCCGACGTGCACAGTTTCCACGACGGCGGGGAACACCAGATCACCGCCGACCTGCGGGTGCAGCGCAAGGACCCGTCGAAGGCCGCGGTGTGCACCCTGGAGGCCACCGCCGAGAACTTCGTCCGGGTGGGTGAGCTGGAAGCCACCATCCCACCGGGAACGGAGAAGATCACCCGGATCAGCATTCCGGTACGCACCGTGAACCGGGCCGTCAGCGTCACCGTCGGTGACTGCCGCAACGCCTGAGCCGAGTCCTGAAGAAGCCCCACATTCCTTGGGGTCCGCACCGCGCGATGATAAGTTGTCGGGATGGCTGAAAACGCAATTGACACCATCTGGCTGACCCAGGAGGCTTTCGACAAGCTCTCCGAGGAACTGACGTACCTCAAGGGTGACGGCCGCACCGAGGTGTCCACCAAGATCGCCCAGGCCCGCGACGAGGGCGACCTGTCCGAGAACGGCGGCTACCACGCGGCCCGCGAGGAACAGGGCCAGATGGAGGCCCGGATCGTGCAGCTGGAGGACATGCTGCGCCGCGCCCAGGTGGGTGAGGCCCCCAAGACCGGCGAGGCGGCCCCCGGCAGCCAGGTGACCGTCTGCTATTTCGGCGACGAGGACGACACCGACACCTTCCTGCTGGGTTCCCGCGAGGTGATGGGGCTGGACGACTCCGTCGACATCCAGGTCTTCAGCCCGCAGTCGCCGCTCGGCGAGGCCGTCGTCGGCAAGAAGGTGGGCGAGTCCACCAGCTACGAGGCACCCAATGGCAAGACCATCGAGATCACCGTGACGAAGGTGGAGACCTTCCAGGGCTGATCCTCACCGACCAAGGCCTGCACGGCGCCCCGCACCTGATGGTGCGGGGCGCCGTGCATCCATGGCTGGTCGGCTCCGGGCTCAGAGACCAGCGATCAGCCGGGTCGCCTCCGCGGGGTCCAGCTGGCCGGCCGCCACTCGGGCCAGCACTTCCTCGCGCGACGGTGGCCTGGCGTCTCCGGCGTCGGGCTCCGCCCGGTCTACCGGCTCTGCCTGGCCGGGCTCATCCTCCACGACGGGCTCTTCGGCCCCGACCTCCTCGATCCCCAGCTCGGCCAGCAGTGCGCTGATCCGGCTGCGCGCGGTCGGGTAGCTGACCTGCTGATGCTTGGCCACCTCGCGCAGGTTGCCGCGGCTGGCCAGGAAAACGGTCAGCAGCTCCAATTGCGGTGCCCCGAGCCGGCAGAAGCGGCAGCGTTCGAACTCGCCACCCAGTTCGCTGCCGCACTGCGGGCAGCCGAGCCGGGTGGTGACCAGCTCGCCGTCGCAGACCGGGCAGTCGGCCGGTGCCCGGTAGGGGCCGTGGGTGTGGGTGCTCATCGCTCGCCCTCCTGGTGCTCGTCGTCGGTGGTGGCATCGTCGATGCCGTCCTGTTTCACGGTGGCCGATCCCATCACGACGGCCAGATCCAGTCGGCCGGTGCCGTCGCCGGCCAGGTATTCGTCCAACGCCGCTCCCCCACCAGGCCAGACGATCCGCCCCAGCTGGGCGTCGGCGTGCACCGCGACGTCGGCGGCCTCGGCGAGCTGCACGACCAGATTCCCGGATTCGACGCGAACCCGGGAGCGCCCCTTGTCGAACCGGCCCTTCGCGGTGACGCTGCCGGCCTGTACCAGCGCGTCGGCCACCTGGCGGACGTCGCCCAGCTGGGCCCCGCCCGCGGTGACCCGCACCCGACCCAGCCACGGCACATTGATGGTGGCCAGGCTGCCGGCCGTGACCTCCACGTCCACCGGGATGTTCGGGTTGATCCGCAGCAGCAGTTCCTTGCCCAGGCCGATGCTGCGCAGGTCTTCCAGGTTGAGGTTCTTCAGACCGCCCAACCCCTGGTTGAGCAGGCTGCCGGTCAGCGGACTGCGCAGCACACTGAAGCCGCCCTTGCCGGCGGCCAGATCACCGTCGGAGGTGACCTCCAGCACCGCGCCGCTGCGGCGCAGGACGTGCGGGCCGTCGGCGGCCAGGGTGGCGATGGTGGCGTCGCCGATGATCCGCACCCGGCGCCCGGTGGCGCGCACCGTGATCCGTTGCACGCCGTGGCTGCCGTCGGGCTGTTCTGGTGTCACCGGGTCGGGTGATGGCTGGTGTTTGGGGGCGGGTTGGTGCAGCGTCTCCTCGACGGTATGGGCGGCCCCCATCGCGGCGCTCTGGGCAAAGCCGGTGGCGGCGCCGAAGAGGTCGCGGGCGATCGCCCCCCAGGTCGGCTCGGCGGCCGTGGGCCCGGTCTCGGTCTCGGGCCGTGGGGAGGTGCCCCCCGCCGCGGCCTTGACAGCGTCGATCCTGCGGCCCGCCTCGTCGGCATCGATTCGCCCGGCCGCCAGATCCTGCAGAATCCGATTCAACTCTTCTTCCATGGCACAAATGTAAAACCACCCCTTCCATTCCAGAAGGGGTGGTTCACAGATTGCGGGGCGAATCAGGGTTGGGTGGCACCGTCCGCCATCTCCTCGTCCTCACCGGGGTTTTCCAGCTCGGCTGGCGGCGGTTCCACCTCCGGGTGCCCGTGAGAGGCCCAGGCCTTGGCGAAGGCATTGCCGAAGGCAAGGATCGGGACGGCGAACAGGGCGCCAACCACCCCGGCGACGATGGTGCCGACGGCAAGTCCGTAGAGCACGGCCAACGGATGGATCGAGACGGCCTTGCCCAGCAGGAAGGGCTGCAGTACATGGGCCTCCAGCTCCATCACCGCAACGAAGATCCCCAGCATGATCAGCGCCTTCACCCAGCCCAGGGTGAGCAGTACCACGCTGGTGGAGACCAGGCCGGCGACGAAGGCCCCCAGCAGGGGGACGAAGGCCGTCAGGAAGGTCAGGGCTCCGATCGCCAGGAAGAGGTCGGAGCCCACCAGGGCAGCGCCGACACCCGCGCCCAAGCCGTCGACGAAGGCCACGATCACCGCGGCCCGGACGTAGGAGACCAACGAGACCCAGCCCCGCTGGCAGGCGTCGGCGATCCGGGCGCGCGAACCGCGCGGCGCCAGGGCGAAGCCTGCCCGGGCGAAGGTGCGTCCCTCGAAGAGGAAGTAGAACAGGGCGAACAGCGCCAGCGCCATACCGGCGAAGAAGTGGCCCACCTGGGCACCGGCCGCTGCGGCGTAGCCGGTGAACAGCGACTGCTGGCTCTTGGCCCACTCGATGCCCTTCTCCGTCCAGGTGTCGATCTGACCCTCATGCAGCTGCAGCGGCCCGCTGGCCAGCCAGTTCATGAACTGCTCGTAGCTCTTCACGGAGGCATCGGCCAGGCTGGAGCTCTGCGACGCGATCTGTGCGCCAACGAGGGAGAAGATCGCCAGCACCACCGCCACCAGCGCCAGCAGGCTCAGCCCTGCGGACAGGCCCCGCCCCAGCCCCTTGTCGTGCAGCCAGACCTTCAGCGGCCACAGGGCCGCGGTGAAGAGCAGCGCCACGAAGATCGGGATCATCACCTCGGAGAGTCCCTGCAGCAGGAACCAGATGCCGTACAGCCCGGCCGCGATCACCAGCAGGCGCCAGAACCAACCGGCGGCGAGCTGGATGCCGTGCGGCACTTCGCCGGGCACGGCAGCCTCGGCGGCGAGCATCCGACGGGTGATCGGGGTGCCCGGCTGGTCCTCGGGCGACGGCGGGTGGGGCTCGTGGTGCTTGCGGTGGGGCAGGCTGAATGCCATCGGGCACGGCCTTTCGATTGTCAATGGGCAGGGCTGTCGCCTGCAAGGCTAACCTGTGCGCGTGCCCAGACCCTTCAAACTCACCCCCAGCGGGCTGCCACGAGACGTCACAGTGTTGGCGGTGATCGCCTTCTGCGTGGCCGTTGGCTTCGGCGTGATGGTCCCGGTGCTGCCGGTCTTCGCCCGCAGCTTCGAGGTGACCAACCTGATGGTGGGCATGGTGATCAGCTCCTTCGCCGCCATGCGGTTGCTGACCAGCCCGGCCTGCGCGCCGCTGATCACCCGCTTCGGGGAGCGCACGGTGCTGGGGGTGGGGATGTTCATCGTCGCCGCCTCCTCGGGCGCCGCGGGTCTGGCGACGAGTTTCTGGGCGCTGCTGGCCATGCGGGCGCTGGGCGGCATCGGCTCGGCCATGTTCACCGTCGCCGCCATGACGCTGCTGCTGCGCACGGTGGAGCCGCAGCTGCGCGGCCGGGCCAGCGCGCTCTATTCGGGTGGCTTCCTGATCGGCGGCATGGCGGGGCCCGCGGTGGGCGGCATCTTTGCCGCGATCTCGCT
Organism: Luteococcus sp. H91; assembly: GCF_038433135.1. Classification (NCBI taxonomy): domain Bacteria; kingdom Bacillati; phylum Actinomycetota; class Actinomycetes; order Propionibacteriales; family Propionibacteriaceae; genus Luteococcus; species Luteococcus sp. H91. Next base: position 74,906 of record NZ_JBCDMV010000007.1, read on the forward strand.
GACCGCGCCGTTCTTCTTCTATGCCGCGACGCTGGGCATCGCCGGTGTGATCGGGCTGCTGCTGTTGAGCAAGCCGGAGCGTGAGCTGGACCACGCCGAGAAGCCGGTGATGGCGCTGGGCGAGGCGGTGCGCGATGTGCGCTACCGGGCGGCCTGCGTCACCAATTTCGCCCAGGGCTGGCAGTCCTTCGGGGTGCGCAGCTCGCTGGTTCCGGTGCTGGTGGTGGAGGGTCTGCACCGCACCCCGTCGTGGACCGGGATCGCCTTCGCGATCGCGGCCGTGGCGCAGACCCTGGCGCTGGGGCCGGCCGGGCGCGCCGTGGACACCATCGGCCGACGCCCGCTGATGATCCTGGCGGGGCTGTTCACCGGCGTCGCGGCACTGGCGATGCCCTGGTCAAGTTCCATCTGGGTGCTGACCGGCATCCTCTGCATCTACGGGATCGGCTCGGCGGCGCACTCCACCGCCCCCACCGCCGTGGTGGGCGACGTCACCGCCGGCCGGGGCGGCACCCCGATCGCGGTCTTCAGCATGATGAGCGACCTGGGCGCCATCATCGGGCCACTGGCCGCCGGCGCGTTGGCCGACGCCTTCGGCCTGGGCCTGGCCTTCGGGATCGGCGGGGCGCTGCTGCTGCTCGGCGCCGCCTTCTCCTGGCTGATGCCCCGCGGCCCCGTCCACCACATCCCCGAGGAGACCGCATGACCGCCAAACCGCTGAGCCAGATCGTCGCGCCGGACTGGGCCGCTGCCCTGGCACCCGTCGAGCCCCAGGTGCACCAGATGGGTGAGTTCCTGCGATCCGAGATCGCGGCCGGTCGCAACTACCTGCCGGCCGGTGATCGGGTGTTGCGCGCCTTCAGCCGTCCGCTGGCCGACGTGCGGGTGCTGATCGTCGGGCAGGATCCCTACCCGACGCCGGGCCATCCCGTGGGGCTGAGTTTCAGCGTCGAGCGCGACGTGCGTCCGATTCCGCGCAGCCTGCAGAACATCTACACCGAGCTGCGCGACGACCTGGGCATCGAGCCGGCCGGGCACGGCGACCTGTCGGCCTGGTTCGAGCAGGGTGTGCTGTTGCTGAACCGGGTGCTGACGGTGCGGCCGGGTGCCGCGGGATCACACCGCGGCAAGGGTTGGGAACAGGTCACCCAGTGCGCCATCGAGGCCCTGGTGGCCCGCGGCGGCCCGCTGGTGGCCATCCTGTGGGGTCGCGACGCCCAGTCGCTGACCCCGATGCTGGGCGACATCCCGATCATCGCCAGCCCACACCCTTCGCCGCTGTCGGCTCGCGCGGGCTTCTTCGGCTCCCGACCCTTCAGCCGGGCCAACCAGTTGCTCACTGAGCAGGGCGCCGAGGCCATCGACTGGCGGCTGGCTCCCTGACAACCCCCTTGCCGGGCGTAGGCTGGGCGGGTGCCCCACCTCCCCCAGCGCCATCCCCTTCTCCTGATCGCCTGCCTTGCGTCAGCCGCCCTGAGCGCCTGCGGTGGCCCTGCCGAACAGAGCGCCCCGCCGGCGCACCAGTCGACCAGCACCGCCGCCACGCCGGCAGCTTCCCCCACGCCGACCGCGACGCCCCGCGCCAGCCGACCGTCGACTACCGAGAAGGTGGACTGCAAGAAGCTGAAGTGCATCGCGCTCACCTACGACGATGGACCCAGCCCGCTCACCCCGAAGCTGTTGAAGGCCTTCACCGACCGCAAGGCCACCGCCACCCTGTTCATGCTGGGAAATGCCGCCGAGACCTACCCCAAGACCGTCAAGCAAGCCCATGAGCAGGGTTTTGAGATTGCCAATCACACCTATGACCACCAGGCGATCAGCGGCCTGAGCGACGCCAAGGTGGCCTGGGAGGTCAGCAAGACCAATACCGCCCTGACCAGGATCACCGGGGTGCAGCCGACACTGATGCGCCCGCCCTATGCGGCGCGCACCAGCCGGACGGACACGGTGGTGGGCACGCATGGCCTGGCCGTCGTGGTCTGGCACAACTCGCCGGAGGACTGGGTGGCCGGGCACAACACCGCGTCGGTGATCACCAAGCTGACCGTGCAGCGCGCCAGCCGCAATGCGATCCTGCTGATGCACGACATCCATCCGTGGACCGTGGACGCCGCGGCCCCCACCATCGACGCACTGCAGAAACAGGGCTACACCTTGGTGACCGTCAGCCAGTTGCTCGGCAGGACGACCCCCGGCAAGGTCTATCCCGCGGCCTGACGTTCCAGCCGCGAGCTGAGGTGCGGGGTGAGTTCCAGCCCCATCGCGGCCATCGCAAAGCTGGTCACCAGCACATCGCCCTCCAGCCGCAGTTCGCGCTGACTCGCGGTCACCGGCTTGGCCGACGGAGTGCTGTCCACCCGGCAGTCGATGGTCAGCGCGAAGGGCGCGTCCTGCAGGGTGCCAGAACCGATCTCGGTCTGGCCAGTGGGCAGCGCCATGGTGAGCTCCACGACGCCCGGCCCGGGGGCGCGCAGGTAGCCCATCTCCACGTGCAGCGGCTTGCCGTCGGGGCTCCAGGTGCGCTGGTGGTAGACGAGGAAGGGCTTGCCGACCTCGGCAAAGGTGATCTCCTCCAGGTAGTCGAAGTCCTTGATGGTGGGGTACGTGCCGTGCCCCTGCCCCTTCCAGGTGCCGATCAGCGGGGCGAGTGCATCCAACGGTGAGAAGGTCATGCCCCGAGCCTAGTTTCGCGATCGCAGGTTGGGACCGAGCTAGCCTGTGGCTTATGCCTCTCTTCCACCGCATCTTTGGTGACCCGCTCGAGCGTGACTTCCCCGGCTCCCAGACGGCCTATCTGGCGATGGGCTGCTTCTGGGGCGCCGAGAAGCTCTTCTGGCAGCTCGACGGGGTGCTCTCCACCGCCGCCGGCTACATGGGCGGCAGCGTCGACAATCCCAGCTATGAGCAGACCTGCACCGGCACCACAGGTCATGCCGAGACGGTGCGGGTGGTCTTCGACCCCGCCGTCGTCTCCTACGAGGCCCTGCTGACGGTCTTCTTCGAGAACCATGACCCGACGCAGGGTGACCGGCAGGGCAACGACGTCGGCAGCCAGTACCGCTCCGCGATCTTCACCACCAGCGACGAGCAGAGCGCAGTGGTCGAACGGATGCGCGACGACTTCCAGGGCAAGCTCACGACGGCCGGGTACGGCCCGATCACCACCACCATCGAGCCCGCGCCGCAGTGGTGGTGGGCCGAGGACTACCACCAGCAGTACCTGGACCGGGTGCCCAACGGCTACTGCCCGGTGCACGCGACGGGTGTCACCTGCGGCTGAGAATGCGGCACCGTCCGACGTCTCCACTCGATACGATCAGATCGGTTCTCCCCCAGGAGGCGTCATGGCCGCAATCACCGTCCGCAACCTGCCCGACGAGACGCACCGCGCCCTCAAGGCCCGGGCCCGCCGTCACGACCGCAGCACCGAGGCCGAGATCCGCGCGATCCTGACTGAAGCGGTGCAGTTGGATTCCCCGACGCGCGTGGGGAGCGTGTTGGCGGCCATCGGCGCCGAAGCTGGCGGAGACCCTCTGAAGATTCCACGAGACCGCACTCCGTACACCCCCCGGGTCTTCTCGTGATCATCCTGGACACCAACGTCCTGTCGGAACCCCTCCAGGCTCGCCCGGACCAACGGGTTCTCGACTGGCTCGACCGGCAGAGCGTGGGAACCCTGTTCACCACCAGACGACATGGAACGGCCTCCTTGCTGCCTTGTCCGCCCAGGCGTCGGCGGAGCTGAGGCCCCCTTCGACCGTGGGTTCACCGGATGTCATGCCCGCCACTCCACAGCTGGCGCCCTGGACGCAGCCGAGCACGTCGTGCCCAGATCGCCATCCACAGGGCAAGCAGTCCCCCGAGGATCATCTCCACCGTGAAAGCGCCGGACCGCGGTTGGTAGCCGATCTTCCATGCCCAGGCCCACCGCTCGCTGAACGCAAGCACGAGGATCAGCAGCGGCACGGCAAGGTTCGGCCTGCAGCGCCACCAACCACCGATGGCGCCCATCACCGGGCCACTCAATGCGCCGAGGGCGAAGTACTTCACCCCGAACTGCCGCACGTAAAACATCATTCCGACCGGATCCCAGGCGTAACTGCTACCCGCGACTGGCAGGTAGTAGGCGGCCAGGCCGGCCCAGGTCATGGCGAGTCCCCAGACGGCCCCCTTGGCTGGGCTCCGCAGCCGCCAGCCGAACCACAAGGGGATCAACAACCAGGTCAACGAAACATTGGAAGCCCAGAAGGCTTCGGTGAAGTCCGTGGTGAGCAGCCAGCCGAAGCCGGCAGCGACGGCCAAAGTGACCACAATGTCGATGATGAACAGTCGAGGCATGGGGCACAGCCTGTCAGCGAGACGAGGTGACGCCATCCCACCGCAGGCCGAATGTCCTCCAACCCCGGTCCTTGGGGGCGAGCGCCAAACACCACGGCATTCGTCAGCACGGCCAGGACGACGCCTAGACCCCCACCCGCGCCATTAGCAGCCGGCGGTGTGCCCGCCACGCAAGGAGCAGCGGGAACAGCGCCAGCACCCAGGCGGCCGGCGCGGCCAGGATCACGCCCAGGAAGCCGATGTGCTGCACCAACAGCAGGCCGACGACGCCGCGGGCGACCAGCTCCAGCACGCCCGCCGCAGTCGGGGCGACGGTGGACCCCAACCCCTGGATGCTGTGCCGCAGCACGAACAGCACCGACAAGATGGCGTACAGCGCCGAGTTCACCACCAGGTAATGATGCGCCATCCCCACCACCTCGGGCTGGCCGGGGCCGACGAAGAGCTCCACCAGGTGGGTGCCGAACAGGAAGATCAGCAGGCCCAGCAGCAGCGACATGCCGATGGACAACTGCAGGGCACTGCGCACCCCGTCGAGGATCCGGCGCCACTGCCCCGCGCCGGCATTCTGGGCGACGAAGGTGGCCATCGCCACCCCGACGCTGGCCAGGGGGATCACGGCCATCTGGTCCACCCGCATCGACGTGGTGAAGGCCGCGACGGCGGTGGCGCCGAGCTGGTTGATGCCGAACTGCAGCATCGCCGCGCCGATCGCGATGATCGACATCTGGAAGCCCAGGGTGAAGCCCAGCCGTGCCGATTCGCGCAGCTGGGGCAGGTCCAGGGCGAAGTCGGATCGCTTGAGGTGCAGCTCGGGCATCCGTCGCCAGACCAGCAGCAGGCAGAGCAGCGCGGACACCAGCTGAGCCAGCACCGTCGCCAGCGCCGCGCCCCCGACGCCCATCCCGAGGCCGCCGATGAAGGTGACCACCAGCACCACGTTCAGCACGCTCGCCAGGATCAGGAAGAGCAGCGGCGTGGTGCTGTCGCCCAGGGCGCGAATCACCGACGAGAGGTAGTTGAAGGCGGTGGTGGCAACCGCACCGGCGGAGAAGACCCGCAGGAAGGTGGTCGACATGGGCAACAGTTCCGCCGGCGTCCCGAGCAGTCGCAGCAGGTGGGGCGCACCCACCGTCCCCACCAGGGTGATCACCACCGCAACCGCCGCGCTGATCAGGGCCCCCATCGCGACGGCTCGGCGCATCCGGTGCAGTTCACCGGCGCCGAAGAATCGCGAGACGGGGATGGCCAGACCCGCGGAGCAGCCCATCGCAAAACCGACCAGCAGGAATTGCAGGCTGCCGGAGGCGCCCACCGCGGCCAGCGCCTGCACCCCGATCATCCGTCCGACGACGATGGTGTCGACCACGGCATAGGCCTGCTGGAAGAGGTTGCCCACCAGCAGCGGCAGGGTGAACAGCACGATGAGATTCAGGGGCGAGCCGGTGGTGAGGTTCTTGGCCATCTGGGATCTTCCGGGCAGAGGTGCGGGGCTGTCGCGGGCGACGGGCCGACCGTTCCACCAGCGCAGAAGATTCTATTCCCTCCTGACCGAACGGAAAGCACCCGCCGGTCGGTCAGGGCTGGGCCTCGGGCCGCTCCAGCACGGAGAAGCCGACGGGGGAAACGCGCGTTGCGGGCCATGCCGGGGGCCGTGTCACCATACCTGCGCATCTGCTAAAGTAACGGTACGATCACATCAACAGATGGAACGGATCGGTGACATGTCGATCGGCAGCTACCTCGAACTCGGACGGGAAATCCACCGCCAGCGGCTGGATCGCGGCCTCACCCAGGAAGAGCTTGCCCACGTGGCCGGGGTTTCCCGCCGCTGGCTGGGTCTGCTGGAGTCTGGACACCCCGGAGCCCAGCTGGACAAGGTCTTCGCCCTGCTGCTCGCGCTTGAGCTGAAGGTCGATCTGATCGACGCTCCCCCCCGGGACAATGCGGCGCTGCTGGCCATCGTCGACAACCAGGAGTGGTGAGCCATGGTCCGGGATCTCGCCGTCTTCCTGCATGGCCGTCGCGTCGGGACCATCAGCCAGGGCAATGGCCTGACCTTCCATTACAGCACCGACTATCTGGCGTCGGACTCCCCCACCCCGTTGAGTCTGTCCATGCCACTGGGCGACAAACCGCTTCGCAATCGCATCACCCGGGCCTGGATCGCCGGCCTGCTGCCCGCGGACCGCACTGTCCGGCTGCGGATCGCCGAGCGCGGTGGGGTCAATCCCCGTAATCCGGTTGACCTCTTGTCCGTGGTCGGCCTGGACTGCCCCGGGGCGGTGCAGACCTGTTGGGCGGACCGCACCGGTGAGGTTGACGAGCGCAACGCCGCGCTCCGGACGGTCGACGAGGAGTGGATCGGCCAGCGGATCGCTCGCTTCTCCCGCGACGAGGCCTCCTGGCAGATTGCCGACGAGCGATGGAGCATCGGCGGCGGTCAGTCGAAGTTCACCCTGACCCGCACGGCCACGGGCTGGGCTGATCCCGTCGGGTCGGCGCCCTCCACCCACATCATCAAGCCGGGCGTGTCGGGAGTACGACACCAGGCCCTCAACGAGCACCTGTGCCTGGGCATCCTGCACCGGGCCGGCATTCGAACGGCTTCCTCCCAATACCTCGACTTCGACGGAAAATGGGCCATCGTGGAACGCCGCTTCGACCGACTGGGGCTGGGCGAGCAGACCACCCGGTTGCACTCCGAGGATCTGTGCCAGGCCTTGGGAAACCTCTACCCCTATGAACGCGACGGCGGCCCGCACGCCAAGGACATCTGCACCCTGCTGCTCTCCGCGGCCGGGGTGCAGTCACGTGACAGATTCGTCGATGCCCTGATCGGCAGCTACTTGATCGGCTCTCCGGACGGGCATGCCCGCAACTACTCGGTACTGCTGTCGGGCAGCGATGTGGCGCTGGCGCCGCTCTACGATGTCGCGAGCTCGCTGCCCTATGACGTCTCCGACGAGGGCATCATGCACCAGCGCACGGTGGCGATGTCGATTGGGAGGCAACGACAGTTCGGGATGATCCGGGAAACCGAGTGGCGCAGGTTCTTCGAGTCCGTCTCCCTGGACCCAGACCGGGGACTCGGCCGGGTACGCCAGCTGGCACAGGCTCTTCCGGAGGCGGCCGTGGCGGTCTTTGCCGAGGCGCAGGACCTGCCTGGCACACCGCAGCTGGCCGCCCGGATGCTGCCGTCCATTCAGAGGCTCTGCCAGGGCGTCACCGAAACGCCGGGGCGACGGCCCCAACCCGTGCCGCTCTCCGGTCGGAGCAGCAGCGGGGGGCGGGTCTGGATACCGCCGCATGATCGCGGCGGCCGCCCGGTCAGGGGCCATTGGCGCAAGCTGACCTGACCGGGAAGCCGGTCCGGCTCAGACGGGCTGAACCGCCGCCTTCTGCTTGCGGGCACCATTGCCCGACAGGGTGTCGACGACGTGTGCGATGGCGGCGTCACCGGTCACATTCGTCGCGGTGCCGAAGGAGTCGATCGCAATGTAGGTGGCGATCATCAGGCCCACCTGCGCCTCGTTGAAGCCCAGCTGGCTGGTCAACAGCGCGGTGGCGGTCATGATCGCGCCGCCGGGCACGCCCGGGGCGGCCACCATCATGATGCCCAGCAACATCACGAAACCGATGATCACGGTGGTCTTGATCGGCATCCCGTAGAGGATCATCACGGCCAGGCTGAAGCAGGTGATCTTGATGGTGGAACCGGCCAGGTGGATCGTCGCGCACAGCGGGATCACGAAGGAGGCGACGGGTTCCGAGACGCCGGACTGGATCGTCTGGCGCAACGTCACCGGGATGGTGGCGGCCGACGATGAGGTGCCCAACGCCGTGGCATAGGCGGGCAACAGGGTCTTGAGCATCTTGAGCGGATTGCGCCCGGCGATCGCGCCGGCCACCGAGTACTGAATCAGCAGCAGGATCACGGTCAGGGCAAAGACCATCAGGATCACACCCAAGAAGGTGGTGATCACCCGGTAGACCTCACCGGCGGCGGTCATGTTCAGGAAGATGCCGAAGATGTAGATCGGCAGCAGCGGGATGATGGTCTTGACGATCACCAGCTCGATGATCTGGCGGAATTCCACCAGCCCGCGGTGGATCACGTCGCCCTTGATCACGGTGAGGGCGACGCCCACCAGGAAGGCGAGGATCAGGGCCGTCATCACCTGCAACGCCGGGGGCATCTCCACCTTGAAGAAGGGCGCCAGCAGGGAGTCCTCCGGATTGGTCACGTTGACCACGGTCTTGCCCTTGAGCAGCCTGGGCAGCACAGCCATCGAGACGGCATAGCCCATGAAACCAGCAAAGAGCGTTGACCCGTAGGCGATCGCGGTGGTGATCGCCAACCATTTGCCGGCGCCGGCGCCGAGCTCGCTGATGGCCGGTGCGATCAGCCCCAGGATGATCAGCGGGATCACGAAGCCCAGATAGTTGCCGAACAGCCCGTTGAAGGTGACAAAAACCCGTACGAGGAAGGTGGGGAAGAACAGTCCACAGACGATGCCGAGGACGATGGCGATCAGAATCTTGGGAAGCAGCCCAAGGCGCTTGCGTGGTGCATCCATGAAGGGCAGCGTAGGGCCAGCGGTGTCAGGGCGAAAGGGAATCACAGGGGCGGGTTGAGAGTCTGCGACTCCGCAGCTCGTCGCCGACGCTCCACCATGCCCAGTCCAATCCCCAGCCGAGCCAGCAATTCCTGCCTCTCCCGCTCGGCCAGCTCCGCCTTGAGAGCGTCCTGTTTGGCGCGACGCCGAACCTCCGCGACGGCGATGACCAACGCGATCAGGATCGGCCGGCCATGGTCCAGGGTCCACCAGACCCACTCGGGCACCTCGAATTCCGGGATCAGGTGCCAAGGAATCCAGGCCAGATCGATGTGGGGCCAGGCAATCTCTGGCAGGTCGATACTGGGCCAGGGGATCTTCGGCCACTCAATGCTGGGCAGATCGACGTCGGGGATCAAGCCGAGCAGGAAACGGATCACCGGCTCCAGCAACACCTTGACCATCGCCCCGAGCCCGAGCAGCCCGATCAACACCCCGAGCACGGCAACCAACACGTCCAACCCGGCATAGAGCCGCGGATGTGCTCGTTCCCGTTGGAGCCGACGGTGGGCCTTGGACCCTTCCTCTGGATCCAGATCCACTTCCCGCTCACCCACATACAGGGTGGCTCGCCGGATGCGCCCGGTGCGGGTCAACCGCACCTCCACCCGGCCATGCTCGTCCGCGTCCTTGGGTGCCAGCGTGACCTCCGTGGCGAAGGTGGCATCCCGATGGGCTTGCTCCTCGCCGTCCACCCACAAGCTCAGCCGCGGACGCGGCCCCCGGCTGGACTGCAGCACATAGCGATGCCCGCGCAGCACGATCAGGTGCCGCTGCACCCCGGATTCGGTCACCCGACGCCCTCCAATCTTGGTTGACGGGGCGTTCCCGTCAGCTGACCACTCTGTCAGGGCACGAGGTTCAGCGGGGTCGACCACAGGTGGACAATCCACCTACGACTGCAGGGTGACTCCGGCCCGACTCGCGGCCTGCGGGTCGTCAACGTCGGCCACCAGCTCCTCCTCCAGCGGCACCAGCTTGGCGTGCAATCCGCTCAGCAGGCGTCGCACACCCTGATCGCGGGCCTCGGATTCCGCGGGGATCGCGGCGCGCAGCGCGGCCAGCCGGTAGCGAGCGGAGAGGTACTGCGGCCAACACTGCGAGTCCACGGGCACCAGGGCCTCGCAACCGGCCCAGTCATGGCCATCCAGTGCGGCCACCAGGCCACCGGCACGCGGCAGGTCGCAACAGAGCACCTGAACCGTCTCCGCCCGATTCTCCTCCAGGGCTGCGAGCCCAGCAGCCAGACCCACGCTGGGGCCACCGCCGGGGGGCTCCTCCCTGGTCAGGATGCAGCCGGGCACGTCGGTCAGCAGCGACGCCAGCTCCGGTGGCCCCACCACCACGATCGGGCTGAAGTTGGCGCAGGCGTCCACCGCATGGCGCAGCAGGGTCTTGCCGTCCAGCAGCAGGGTGGCCTTGGGCACGCCCATCCGTCGGGACTGCCCGCCGGCCAGCACGATCGCGGCGCCTGTCATGACACGACACTATCGCTGCGGGTCAACCGGCACGCCGCCGAAAGACGCCTCCACAAGGCATTTTCGTGATGAAATTGTGCCGGATTAATTTCCCCGAAATTCTCCGAACCAACTACTCATTGTCGTGCCGCGCATGGTTTCATTCTGTGCATGACTGACACTGCGCGCACCGACGGGGCTGCCAGCAATGCACTGCTGAAGTTCGGACGCTTCTTCACCAAGTGGGACGAGACCGACGACGGCCGCGCCGTCTTCCGCGAGGGCGGCCGCAAGGGCGACGTCTTCTACCGGGACCGGTGGAGCCATGACAAGGTGGTCCGCTCCACCCACGGGGTGAACTGCACCGGCTCGTGCTCGTGGAAGGTGTACGTCAAGGACGGCATCATCACCTGGGAGTCGCAGCAGACCGACTACCCCACCACCGGCGCCGACCGCCCGGAGTACGAGCCGCGCGGCTGCCCGCGTGGTGCGGCGTTCAGTTGGTACACCTACTCCCCCACCCGGGTGCGTTACCCCTACGCCCGCGCCTCGCTGGTGGAGATGTACCGCGAGGCCCGGCAGCGTCTGGGCGATCCGGTGGAGGCCTTCCATGAGGTCAGCACCGACCCTGACAAGCGCCGCCGCTACCAGAGCGGCCGCGGCAAGGGTGGTCTGGTGCGGATCAGTTGGGAGGAGGCGCTGGAGATCAGCGCCGCCAGCTATGTCAACACCATCAAGAACTACGGCCCCGACCGGCTGGTCTCCTTCAGCCCCATCCCCGCGATGAGCCAGGTCAGCCACGCCATCGGCACCCGCTTCACCCACCTGCTGGGTGGCGCCATGACCTCCTTCTACGACTGGTACGCCGACCTGCCGGTGGCCAGCCCGCAGGTCTTCGGCGACCAGACCGACGTCCCCGAATCGGGCGACTGGTGGGATTCCACCTACCTGATGATGTGGGGCTCCAATGTCCCGCTGACCCGCACGCCCGATGCCCACTGGATGGCCGAGGTGCGCTACCGCGGCACCAAGGTGGTCACCGTCGCCCCCGACTACGCCGACAATGTGAAGTTCGCCGACGAGTGGCTGCCCGCCCAGGCCGGCACCGATGCCGCACTGGCGATGAGCATGGGCCACGTCATCCTCAAGGAGAACTACGTCGAGCGGCAGGTGCCCTTCTTCACCGACTACGTGAAGCAGTACACCGACCTGACCATGCTGGTTCGGCTGACCGACCACCCCCAGGGCCACGGGCTGACCGCCTCGAAGTTCCTGGTGGCCGCCGACCTGCCCGAGCAGTCCCGGCAGGCCGACGCCAACTTCAAGACCGTGATCTGGGACAAGGCCACCGGCACCCCCGCAGTGCCGAAGGGCTCGCTGGGTTTCCGGCACAACAAGGACGACGAGGGCAACTGGAACCTCAAGCTGGACGGGCTGGATCCGGCGCTGTCCATGATGGAGCTCGACGGCCACGAGGACGTCGAGATCGTGCTGCCCTGCTTCGAGGATCCGCGCGGTGAGGGCTCGATCATCACCCGCGGCGTACCGACCAAGATCATCAACGGCGAGCGCTACTGCACCGTGCTGGACCTGATGCTGGCCCAGTACGGCGTCGGCCGCGAGGGCCTGCCCGGCCGCTGGGCCAACGGCTATGACGACGTCGAATGCCCCTACACCCCGGCCTGGCAGGCGGAGATCACCAGCGTGCCCGCCGAGGCCTGCATCCGGATCGCCCGCGAATTCGCCAAGAACTCCGAGGAGTCCGAGGGCCGGACCATGATCATCATCGGCGCCGGCATCTGCCACTGGTACCACGCCGATGTCACCTACCGCGCGATCATGGCGTTGCTGATGCTCACCGGCTGCATCGGTCGCAATGGCGGCGGCTGGGCCCACTACGTCGGCCAGGAGAAGTGCCGCCCGATGACGGGCTGGTTCAACATGGCCAATGCCCTGGACTGGAGCCGCCCGCCCCGCACCATGATCGGCACCGGTTACTGGTACATGCACACTGACCAGTGGCGCACCGACGGTTTCAGCGCCGACGCGATCACCTCCCCGCTGAGCACCGGCAACCTGGACGGGATGCACGCCGCCGACGCGATGGCCACCGCCAATCGCCTGGGCTGGATGCCCTTCTACCCGCAGTTCGACCGCAACCCGCTGGACCTTGCCGACCAGGCCCAGGCCGCCGTCGACGCCGGTGAGGCCGCCACGGTGCAGGACTGGATCGTCTGCGAGCTCAAGGAGGGCCGCCTCAAGAGCGCCATCGAGGACGTCGACGCGCCCGAGAACTGGCCCCGCACCCTGGTGCTGTGGCGCTCCAACCTGTTCGGAAGCTCCGCCAAGGGCGAGGAGTACTTCCTCAAGCACCTGCTGGGCACCCACAACAATGTGATGGAGAACGGCCACGGCTCCGGCGTCGAACACCGCCCCCGGACGGTGAAGTTCCACGAGGAGGCCCCGCAGGGCAAGCTCGACCTGCTGATCACCAGCGACTTCCGGATGACCAGCTCGACGCTGCTCAGCGACATCGTCTTCCCCGCCGCCACCTGGTACGAGAAGTACGACATCTCCACCACCGACATGCACCCCTATGTGCACGCCTTCACCCCGGCGATCGACCCGCCGTGGGAGGCCGCCAGCGACTTCATCACCTTCCGCCGACTGGCCGAGGCGATCAGCACGCTGGCCAAGAAGCACCTGGGCGTTCGCAAGGACATCGTCGCCGTCCCGATGCAGCACGACACACCGGGCGAACTCGCGCAGCCCGGCGGCCACGTTCCGGACTGGAAGGACACCGACCTGCCGGCCGTGCCGGGCAAGAACATGCCCAATCTGATGGTCGTCGAGCGCGACTACACCGCCATCGCCGACAAGCTGTTGTCGGTCGGGCCACTGGCCGACCGGCTGGGCTTCACCACCAAGGCCGTCACCTTCGACGTGAGCCACGCGGTGGAACGGCTGGCCAAGCTGCACGGTGTCTTCGATTCGGGCCCGGCCGAGGGCCGCCCGGCAATCGACACCGACGAGCGGATGGCCGAGGCGATCCTGACCTTCTCCGGCACCACCAATGGTGAGCTCGCCACCCAGGGCTTCAAGACCCTGGAGAAGCGCACCGGCGTGAAGCTGGCCGACCTCTCCGAGGGCTCGGAGGAGAAGATCATCAGCTATGTGCAGACCCAGCAGGCGCCGCAGCCGGTGATCACCTCCCCGGAGTGGTCCGGCTCGGAGACCGGCGGCCGACGCTACGCCGCCTTCACCATCAACACCGAGCGACTGAAGCCCTGGCACACCCTGAGTGGCCGGATGCACTTCTTCCTGGACCACGACTGGATGATCGACGCCGGTGAGCAGCTGCCGATCTACCGTCCCCCGCTGAACATGGCCCGCGCCTACGGCGAGCCGGAGATCGGCGCCCGCGGCGAAAAGGCGATCACGCTGCGCTACCTGACGGTGCACAACAAGTGGTCGATCCACTCCGAGTACCAGGACAACCTGTTCATGCTCTCGCTGGGCCGGGGCGGACCCCAGGCCTGGCTGAGCGTCAACGACGCCGCCGCGATCGACGTCAAGGACAACGAGTGGGTGGAGTGCACCAATGCGAACGGCGTCTTCGTCGCCCGCGCGGTGGTCACCCACAAGTTGCCCGACGGCATCGCCTACGTCCAGCATGCCCAGGAGCGCACCATCGACGTTCCCAAGTCGGAGGCGACCGGCCGTCGGGGCGGCATCCACAACTCCGTCACCCGCATCCTGCTGAAGCCCACCCACCTGATCGGTGGCTACGCACACCAGGCCTATGCGTTCAACTACGTCGGGCCCACCGGTGTCAACCGAGACATCATCTCCACCATCCGCAAGCGCTCCCAGGAGGTTCAGTACTGATGCGAGTCATGGCACAGGTTGCGATGGTGATGAACCTCGACAAGTGCATCGGCTGCCACACCTGTTCGGTCACCTGCAAGCAGGCATGGACCAACCGGGCCGGCACCGAGTACGTCTGGTTCAACAATGTGGAGACCCGCCCCGGGCAGGGCTACCCGCGTCGTTACGAGGATCAGGAGAAGTGGCAGGGCGGCTGGGTTCGCACCCCGTCGGGCGGCCTCAAGCTCAAGTCCGGCGGCCGTTTCAAGAAGCTCTTGAGCATCTTCGCCTCCCCGGTGCAACCGGGACTGGAGGACTACTACGAGCCGTGGACCTATGACTACGAGACGCTCACCAATGCCCCGCTGGGCGACGACTTCCCGGTGGCCCGACCGAAGAGCCTGATCACCGGCAAGGACACCAAGATCACCTATTCGGCCAACTGGGACGATGCACTGGGCGGCACCGCCCAGGCCGACGACCCGATCGTGCAGAAGCTGCAGCAGGAGGCCTCGGACAAGATCAAGTTCGAGTACGAGAAGAGCTTCATGTTCTTCCTTCCGCGGATCTGTGAGCACTGCCTCAACCCGTCCTGCATGGCGTCGTGCCCCTCGGGCGCGATCTACAAGCGCTCCGAGGACGGCATCGTGCTGGTGGACCAGGACCGCTGCCGCGGCTGGCGGCAGTGCATCACCGGCTGCCCCTACAAGAAGATCTACTTCAACCACCGCTCGGGCAAGGCCGAGAAGTGCACCTTCTGCTACCCGCGGCTGGAGGCGGGCATGCCGACGGTCTGCTCCGAGACCTGTGTGGGGCGGCTGCGCTACATCGGCATCATCCTGTACGACGCGGATGCCGTGACCAAGGCCGCCGCCACCAAGAATGACCAGGACCTCTACCAGGCCCAGCTCGACGTGATGCTGGATCCGCACGACCCGGCGGTGCTGGCCGAGGCCCGCAGGTCCGGTATCCCCGCCGACTGGATCACCGCAGCCCAGAAGTCCCCGGTCTACGCGCTGATCAAGCACTTCAAGGTGGCGCTCCCGCTGCACCCGGAATACCGCACCATGCCGATGGTCTGGTACATCCCGCCGCTGTCACCCGTGGTGGACCTGCTGCGTGAGCAGGGCCACGACGCGGAGGCCGCCGGCAACCTGTTCGGCGCGATCGACGCGCTGCGGATCCCGGTGGAATACCTGGCGGAGCTGTTCACCGCCGGGGACACCCGGATCATCACCGACGTGTTGCAGAAGCTCGCCGCGATGCGCTCCTACATGCGCGGCGTGACGCTGCACGATGAACGCGACGCAGAACTGGCCGCCGCCGTGGGGCTCACCCCCAAGGCGATGGAGCAGATGTACCGGCTGCTGGCGATCGCCAAGTACGACGAGCGCTATGTGATCCCCAAGGCGCACATCGAGCAGGCGCACAACCTGGAGGAGATGGGCTGCAGCCTGGACTTCGAGGGTGGCCCCGGGATGAACGAGGAGGGCCCCTTCGGCTCCTCCTCCCGTGGCCCGGTGCCGGTGGCGATCGAGACCTACCAGTCGATCAAGGCGCGGCAGGCGGCCGCGGAGGCCGACGTCGCTCCCCCGCCGCTGATGCCGTCGGCCGACGGCCTGCCGGGCGTCGACCAGAGTGGCGTCGACTGGTCCCGCGTCGAACAGGAACCGCGTCCATGACCAGCGCGGTCACCAGCCTGGACGCCAGCCAGGTCTGCTACCAGGTCGCCTCGCTGCTGCTCAGCTATCCCGACGAGGAGTTGCTGCGCCGGTTGCCGGTGCTGCGCGCCGCCATCGCGGAAACCCCCCATGCGGGGGCCTTCGCCGCCACCTTCGACCACCTGGAGTCGCAGAGCCTGACCGAGGCTCAGAGCTTCCACGTGCAGGAATTCGACATCTCCCGTCGCCATGCCCTGCACCTGAGCTACTGGACCGACGGTGACACCCGTCGCCGGGGCGAGGTGCTGGCCGGGATCAAGCAGATCTACCGGGAATCCGGGCTGCTGGTTGATCTTGGTGGGGAGCTGCCGGACCATCTACCGCTGGTGCTGGAATTCGCCGCCCTGGGCGACCCGGAGCGCGGCACCGAGCTGCTGACCCGCTACCGCCCCAGTCTGGAGCTGCTGCGGATGCAGCTGGAGAAGGACGGCCTGCCCCAGGCCGGGATCCTGCAGGCCCTCTGCTCCACCCTGCCGGGACGATCGCCCAGCACCCGAGCCGAGGTGCAGGCGATGGTGGACGCCGCGATGCCCGTCGAGAATGTCGGGCTGGAAGGCTACGGCGGTGACTTCCTGGGGATGCCCCAGGTGCCGAAGGCCGAACCCGACCTCGGCACCGTCCCAACCACGACGGCCGAGCCCGTCGAGGCACCCCGTCCCTCCCTGATCTCCCGTCTCACTGGCCGTTCCAAGGAGAAGAAGCAGTGAACACCTTCCTCTGGGGCATGCTCCCCTACGCCTGCGCCACACTGTTGATCGGCGGCACCATCTGGCGCTACAAGAACGACCAGTTCGGTTGGACCACCCGCAGCTCCCAGCTGTACGAGAGCAAGCTGCTCAAGATCGCCTCGCCGCTGTTCCACTTCGGCCTGCTGATGGTGATCGCCGGGCACTTCATGGGCCTGGTGATCCCCAAGTCCTGGACCGACGCGATCGGTTTCAGCCAGCACAACTACCACCTGCTGGCGATGGGCGGCGGGCTGGTGGCCGCCGCCGCCACCATCATCGGTCTGGTGATGCTGATCTGGCGTCGCCGCACCACCGGTGAGGTCTTCAACGCCACCACCGTCAACGACAAGGTGATGTACCTCTTCCTGGCCGCCGCGATCATCCTGGGCACCTGCGCCACGCTCTTCGGCGCGCACGCCCCCGACGGCAGCGAGCACAACTACCGGGAGACCGTCTCACCGTGGTTCCGGTCGCTGTTCACCTTCCAGCCCGACGTCGAGGCCATGACCAGGGCGACGCTGGTCTTCCACCTGCACGTGCTGGCCGGACTGCTGCTGTTCGCCATCTGGCCCTTCACCCGGCTGGTGCACGCCTTCACCGCGCCACTGCACTACCTCTTCCGCCCCTACATCGTCTACCGCAGCCGTGACGGGGTCCCCACACCTTCCAGCCAGGGCACCGGTGCCCGTCGCGGCTGGGATCCCATTGGTACTCCTGACCGAAAGACCCGCCGATGAGCAATCCCGTTTCCCCGTCCACCCGGCCTGCCCTCAAGGGCCAGCTGGGTCAGGTCATCCTGGCCACCCTGGCCTCGGCCACCGGCTTCTGGGCCTGGATGTCGATCGCCCCGATGCAGAAGACCTATGCCACCTCGATGGGCCTCAAGGAGGGCCAGATCGCGATGATCCTGGCCACCCCGGTGATCGTCGGCTCGCTGGGTCGGATCCTGGTGGGCGCGTTGACCGACCGGCTGGGTGGCCGCAAGATGTTCACCCTCATCCTGCTGCTGACGGCCCCGGCCGTGATCCTGGTCTCCGTGGCCGGGCAGATGAAGAACTACCCGCTGCTGATCGGTGCCGGTTTCTACCTGGGCATCGCCGGCACCATCTTCGCCGTCGGCATCCCCTTCTCCAGCGCCTGGTATGCCGCCGAGAAGCGCGGCTTCGCCAATGGCGTCTTCGGAATGGGCATGATCGGCACCGCCGTGGCGGCTTTCGTCACCCCGCGACTGGTCAAGGCCCTGGGCTATGCCACCGCGCACTATGTGATCGCCGGCATCGTGGTTGCCGTCGCCGCCCTGGTCTGGTTCACCATGAAGGAGTCCCCCGCCTGGGAGCCGCAGCACCAGCCGCTGGTGCCGAGGATCACCGCGGCGCTGAAGCTGGCCATCACCTGGCAGATGTGCTTCCTGTACGCCATCGTCTTCGGCGGCTTCGTGGCCTTCTCCACCTTCCTCACCAAGTACCTCACCACGGTCTACCCGCACCTCGACACGGTGGCCGCGGCCAACCGGATGGGTACCTTCGTGATCGCCGCCGTGCTGGCGCGCCCCTTCGGTGGCGTCCTGGCCGACAAGATCGGCCCCAAGGTTGTCACCCTGGCCTCGCTGGCCGGCGTCGCCGCGATGGCCTTCATCGCCTCCACCCAGCCCAAGGAGGGCGCCCTGACCGGGCTGACCTTCCTGTTCATGGCCGCCTGCCTGGGCCTGGGCCAGGGCTCGGTCTTCGGCTGGGTGCCGCGGGTCTCCCCCAAGGACAAGGTGGGGGCCATCTCCGGCACCGTCGCCGCCGCCGGCGGCCTGGGCGGCTACTTCCCGCCGCTGGTGATGGCCGCCACCTACGACGCCGCCACCCACTCCTACGCCAAGGGGCTGTGGGCGCTGGTGGCCACCGCGGTGCTGGGCATCGCCTTGGCCTTCGTCCTGAAGGAGAAGCGGGCCGAGTGAGCGTGTCCGTCGACGAGCACCGCGCCCGGGTGCGCGGGCTCGTCACCCCACTTCCCGTGGCATCCGAGCCCTTGCTCGGATGCCACGGCCTGCTTCTGGCCGCGGACGTGCACGCCACAGTCGCCGTTCCCGCCTTCGACTCCTCCGCGATGGACGGCTTCGCGCTGCGCCGGGTAGACCTAGCCCAGCTGCCGGCGACCCTGCCCGTGGACGGGGAGATCCCGGCGGGCGCGGCGCCCTTCTCCCCCGCTGCCGGGCATGCCGTTCGGATCATGACCGGCGCGCGGATCCCCGACGGCTGTGACCTGGTGGTCCCCGTCGAGGGCACCGACGCCCGCCCCGGCGCCGGGCCCGTTCCCGCTACCGTGACGGTGCTGGAGTACGACGGCCGAAGCCACATCCGTCCGGCCGGTGAGGACGTGGCGGTCGGCGACGCGGTGCTGCGGGCCGGCACCCGGCTCGGGGCGACCGAGCTGGCGGGGGCCGCGGCCTGTGGCCTGGCGGTACTGCCGGTGCGCCGCCGCCCGCGGGTGCTGGTGGTCACCACCGGCGACGAGCTTGCCGCACCGGGCAGCGCGCTGGGCAGCGCGCAGATCCCAGACTCCAATTCCATCCTGGCCGCCGCCACCGTGGCCGAGTTGGGCGCCGCGATGCTGGCCGTGCGACATGCCGGGGATTCGGCCGAGCAGCTGGACGCCGTCTTCGACTCCCTCACCGAGACCCCCGATCTGGTGGTCACCACCGGCGGGGTCTCCGTGGGTTCGCACGACGTGCTGCAGGCCTGGGCCGCCCACTCCGCCCGTGCCCGGCTGGAGCTGGGCACGGTGGCGATGATGCCGGGCAAGCCGCAGGGCTGGGGGCATGTCCTGCTGGGTGGCGCCGCGGTGCCACTGGTGGCACTGCCCGGCAATCCCGTCGGCGTGCACGTCGGGTTGCAGCTCTTCGTTCGCGCCGCGCTGGACGGTCTGACCGGCGGGCAGGACTCCCGTCGGATCATCACCTGCCGGGCCACCGAGGCCCTGGTCGCCAGGCCGGGCCGCACCCGGCTAGTGGATGTCACGGTGCGCGACGGCGGGGCGAGCCCGGCGCCGGGTGGCCACGGCTCGCACCGGATCGGCACCCTGCACCGGGCCGACGGGCTGGCCATCGTCACCGACGAGGTCGCCCCGGGCGCTCCCGTGCAGGTCCTGCTGACCCGCTGACGCCCGCTTCGGCCAACGTCAGCGGGGGCGGCCGTCCAGATCTCGCAGCAGATCGGGCAAGAGCTCCCCGAGCAGGTCCGAGACGTCCTTGGCCCCGCCCCGGGAACTCGGGGCATTCAGCACCAGGACCCGTCCCTCGGCCGTCTCCACCAGCCCGGCGCGGGCGCGGGAGAGCAGCGCGACGGAGGTCTTGGCGGCTCCCCGACGTCGGATCTCCTCCGCGATGCCGGGCAGCTCCACCAGACCAAGCGCGGCAGTCTGGTCACTCACCACGTCACCGGGACGGATGCCGGTGCCGCCGGTGGTCACCACCACCCGCACGCTGGCGACGGCGGCCTGCAGCGCCTCCGCCACGGATTCGGCGTCGCTGGCCACGATGCTGGTGGCCACCTCGCAACCCGCGGCTTCCAGGGCTGCGGCGATGACGGGCCCGGCCCGGTTCTCGTCGGGGTCGCCCAGCGCGCGATCGGAGACGACGATGATCTGGGCGGGGGTGGTGGAAGTCATGGGGTCCATTCTGTGCGGATCACCCGCCGGTGAAGGGCGGCAGGACGTCAACCACGGATGCCGTGGCTGGCCAAGGCTGATCGCCGGCCAGCGACCTGCCGTCAGCCAGGAAGGAGCAGCGCTCCAGCACCGTCGCCGCCTCGGGGTGCAGGGTCACCAGCACCTCGCGGACCGTACCGGACTGGGTCGGCTCCACGGTCTCCTCGGCGACGCCAGCTGCCTGGGCGGCCCCGGCGAACCAACGAATCTGCATCTCAGCCTCCAATGGCATTCATGGGACGTGCGGGTTGGATGAAGTGGGTGCCGAAGCCGCCCGAGTCGCTGCCGTGTGCCCGAGGCTTGGCCCACATCGCCTCGGCCCAAAGCTCGGCGATCTGCTCGTCACTGGCGCCGGAGCGCAGCGGTTCCCGCAGGTCGGTCTCGGTCTGGGAGAACAGGCAGGAACGCAGCTGTCCGTCGGCGCTGATCCGGGTGCGGTCGCAGGCGGCGCAGAAGGGTTCGGTGACCGATGCGACGATGCCAACCGTGCCCAGCACCCGTTCCTCGTCCAGCACCCGCCAGCGCTCGGCCGGCGCCGGGCCCCGCCCGGGCAGGGATTCCAGCCGGTAACGCTGCTCGATCCGGCCCCTGATGTCTGAGGCGCTGATCAGGTTCTCCCGGGCCCAGTCCCGGGTGGCGCCGATCGGCATCTGTTCGATGAAGCGCAGTTCCGCTCCCTCGGCCAGGCAGAAGTCCAGCAGGTCGAGCAGCTGGGCGTCGTTCACGCCCTGCAGGAGCACGGAGTTGATCTTGACCGGCCCCAAGCCGGCCACGACGCTGGCGCGGATCCCGTCGATCACCCGATCCAGCCCAGCACGCCGGGTCAATCGTCGGAAGGTCTCCTCATGCACCGTGTCCAACGAAACGTTCACCCTTGTCAGCCCGGCAGCAGCAAGATCAGCTGCCTTCTCCGCCAGCCCGATTCCATTGGTGGTCAGGGCCATCTCCACCTGCGGGTACGGCCGGTGGATGGCCTCGACGATCTCGACCAGATCCGGCCGGGTGAGGGGCTCGCCGCCGGTCAGTCTGATCTTGCTGACGCCCAGCAGGCTGATCCCGATATGAGCCAGCCGAGCCAGTTCGTCGCGGTCCAGAATGGTTTCCCGCGGAAGCCAGGTAACGCCGGTGGCCGGAAGACAGTAGGTGCAGCGCAGGTTGCAGACATCGGTGACGGACAGCCGCAGGTCGGTTGCCTGGCGTCCGAAACGATCCACCAGCTGCCGACGAGTCATGCATGACATTCTACGGGTTGGTCCGTGTAAAGCCCCAGCCCAAGCGCGTATTCTGGTCGACATGTCTCATGCCGCCGTGCTCAGCGAGCCCCTCGACCCCCAGCGCGCCCGCAACTCGGTGCTCAGCAGCCACAGCGGCGCCTGTGTGCTCTTCGAGGGTGTGGTGCGGGACCACGATCACGGTCGGGGCGTCACGGCACTCTCCTACAACGCCCACCCCGAAGCCAACGCCGCGCTGGCCGCGGTGGTGGCCGAGGTGGAATCCGAGTTCGGGGTGACGGCCTTCGCGGAGCACCGGGTTGGAGACCTGGTGATCGGCGACGTGGCCCTGGTGGCCGCGTGCGCCAGCGCTCACCGTGCCCAGGCCTTCGCTGCCTGCGGCGCCCTGGTGGACCGAATCAAGGAACGCGTTCCGGTCTGGAAGAACCAGAGCTTCACCGATGGCACGTCCGAATGGGTTGGTCTGGGTGACTGCTGAACCCCACCCCGAGACCTGGTTGCGTCAGCGCGCCCTGTTGGGTACCGACGGGCAGCGACGCCTGGCTGAGGCCAGGGTGCTGGTGGTGGGCTGCGGCGGCCTGGGGGCCGGCGCCATTCCCCCGCTGGTGGCCTCCGGGATCGGCAACATCACGCTGCTCGACGACGACGTCGTGGCCCCTTCCAACCTCAACCGGCAGACCCTCTTCTCCGCCGCCGACGTCGGTCGGTCCAAGGTGGAGCTCGCGGCCGCGCGGATGCGCGCCCTCTCCCCCAGTACAGCCATCACCGCCTGCTCGCATCGCTTGACCGCCGACGACGTGGAGCTGGTGGCCCAGCACGACGTGGTGGTGGATTGCACGGACCGGATGGCGTCCCGCGCCGCCATCTCGGCGGCCTGCCACGCCGCGGGGGTGCCCTGGATGTGGGCGGCGATCGACGGCTGGAGTGCCATTCTCAGTGTGTTCACACCCGGACACACCCAGTGGGAGGATGTCGTCACCCATCGCGACGAGGCCCCAGCACCGCCCGAGGTGCTGGGTGCCACCCCGGCCGTGGCCGGCGCTTGGCAGGCAGCCGAGACCATCAAGCTGCTGACCGGTGCCGGGATTCCTCTGGTGGACCGGCTGGCAGTCGTGGATCTCCTGCACAATGACGTTCGCTTGATTGAATTGTCCGCCGGGCGCTGACAAGGCCCACGCTTCACGCCACAATGGGCTGTGATTCCCGGCGGCGCCGTGCTGCCGACACACCCAGATCGAGAGGCACCCCATGAGCTTCACCGAATCCCTGCTCAGCCCCACGAATCGTCCCCAGGTGGTCGACGCCATCGCCACCGTGGTCGACCAGGAGGTGGCCGGCAAGGGTGGCCTCGGCGGCATGGCACTCAAGACGGCCTATGCCAGCGCCAAGAGGATGAAGGAGGGCATCGTGGTCAAGGGCACCAATGCCATGCTCCCCGACATCGCCAAGGCGCTTCAGCCCTATTGGGATGCTCGCGGCGACCAGGATTTCGGCGCCTACCTCTCCAGCCGTTCCGGCGAGGTGGCCGACGATCTGTTGGCCGTGGCCGACGCCAAGGCCGCCTCCCCCGACAATGCGGCGGTGGCCAAGCTCTACAAGCCGATCCGTGGCAAGGCGAAGGGCTATGTGGAAGAGGCCCTTCCCCGTCTGGCAGCCGCCCTCACGTCCTTCGTCTGCTGAAAGCTTTTGGGCATGTGAAAACACCCCTTGGGTTGATCATTGCTGATCACCCAAGGGGTGTTTGTAAGTCCGGCGGTGTCCTAGTCTCCCACAGAGTCCCCCCTGCAGTACCATCGGCTCTAAAAGGCTTAACTTCCGGGTTCGGAATGGGACCGGGTGTTTCCCTTTTGACATGACCACCGAAACA
>NZ_JBCDMV010000048.1:0-3483 GCF_038433135.1 Luteococcus sp. H91
TGACCCTGGTGGCCGAAGGGTCCGCCAGCACTGATTCGGAGGAAACCAAGTGACTGAAGCATTCATCCCGCCGGCCAGGCCGATCGTCGGCGAGGAAGAGATCGAGGCGGTCACCCGGGTGATGCGCACCGGCATGCTGGCCCAGGGGCAGGAGGTTGCCGATTTCGAGACGGAGTTTGCTGCTCATTTCACCCCCGGTCGGCAGGCTGTTGCGGTGAACTCGGGTACCTCGGCGTTGCACATTGGTCTGTTGAGCTCGGGTATCGCTGCGGGTGATGAGGTCATTGTCCCGTCGTTCACCTTCGCCGCGACTGCCAACTCGGTGGCGTTGACGGGTGCCACCCCGGTCTTCGCGGACATCGAGCCTGACAGCTTCTGCCTGGATCCGAAGAGTGTCGAGGCGTCGATCACGGACAGGACCAAGGCGATCATGCCGGTGCACCTGTACGGGCATCCGGCCAACATGAAGGCCCTGCAGGAGCTGGCCGACAAGCACGGTCTGCAGTTGTTCGAGGATGCTGCGCAGGCGCACGGTGCCTCGCTGGACGGCACGCCGGTGGGTGCTTTCGGCACCTTTGGTGCGTTCAGCCTGTACCCGACGAAGAACATGACCTCGGGTGAGGGTGGCATGATCACCGTCGCTGATGCGGAGGTGGAGCGCAAGTGCCGCCTGTACCGCAATCAGGGCATGTTGCAGCAGTACCACAATGAGGTCGTCGGGCTGAACAACCGGATGACCAATGTGCATGCCGCGATCGGCCGGGTGCAGCTGACCAAGGTGGATGGTTGGACCAAGCAGCGTCAGGCGAATGCGAAGTTCCTCTCGGAGAACCTGCAGGGTGTCACCCCGCCGCCGGTTGCCGAGGGTGCGGTGCACGTGTACCACCAGTACACGATCCGCGTGCCCGAGGATCGCGACGGTTTCTCGGCCGCGTTGAAGGAGCAGTTCGGTGTGGGCTCGGGCATGTTCTACCCGGTTCCCAACCACCGTCTGGCGCCCTTCCAGAGCCCGGTGGAGCTGCCGGAGACGGAGAAGGCCGCGCTGGAGTGCCTGTCGCTGCCGGTGCACCCGTCGTTGGGCCAGGCCGACCTGGAGCGGATCGTCAACGCCGTGAACACCCTGGCCAAGGCTGGTGCGTGAGCATGGCGAATCTTCGTGCAGGCCTGATCGGCCTGGGCATGATGGGCCGCCACCATGCCCGTAACCTGCGTGCCATCGACGGGGTTGACCTGGTTGGTGTCGCGGACGCGATGGGTGACCCGCATGGTGTTGCTGGGAACCTGGAGGTCAAGGGTTCGATCGACGAGTTGATCGAGGTGGGGCTGGACTACTGCGTCGTGGCCGCGCCGACGATCTACCACGACGAGATCGGTACCAAGCTGGCCGAGGCCGGGGTGCATGCGCTGGTCGAGAAGCCGTTGGCCAAGGACACCGGTTCGGCCAAGGGTCTGGCGGAGTTGTTCAAGGCCAAGGGTCTGGTGGGTGCTGTCGGGCACATCGAGCGTTACAACGCCGCCCTGCAGAACCTGCGCAAGCGGCTGGAGGCTGGTGAGCTGGGCGATTTGTACCAGGTGGCGACGCGTCGTCAGGGGCCGTTCCCGAACCGGATCGCCGATGTGGGTGTGATCAAGGACCTGGGTTCGCATGACATCGACCTGACCGCGTGGGTGACCCAGCGTGACTACGAGTTGGTCGCGGCTCGTTCGATGTTCAAGTCGGGCCGGCAGTACGAGGACATGGTCTCGGCCACCTGCCAGTTGTCGGGTGGGCTGATGAGCAATCACCTGGTGAACTGGTTGACGCCCACCAAGGAGCGGTTGTGCATCGTGACCGGTGAGAAGGGCATGTTCGTCGCGGACACCCTGACCGCCGACCTGACCTTCTACGGCAATGGCACCGCCCACGAGACCTGGGAGGATCTGGCCCAGTTCCGTGGCGTGTCCGAGGGTGACGTCACCCGGTTCGCCATCCCGAAGCCGGAGCCGCTGCGGCTGGAGCACGAGAACTTCCGTGACGCGGTGCTGGGCAAGGAGGCGGACATCGTCACCCTGGAGCAGGGCGCCCGCGTCGTGCAGGTCTGCGAAGCGATGATCGAGAGCTCGAAGACCAACCAGTTCGTCGCGATCAACTGAGTAGCTGATTGTCAGGGTGTGGGGCGCTTCGCATTGCGTGTGGAGCGCCCCACACGCCCTTGCCCGGGCCGTGTGGCCCTCTAGAATTTCGGAAGTTTTCCGGCGCTTCGGATGCGCCGCAGAAAGGGACATCATGAAGATCGCCGTCATCGGTATGGGCAAGATCGGCCTGCCGCTCGCCGTCCAGTTCGCGTCCAAGGGCCATGAGGTCTTCGGCGTCGATGTGCAGCAGCGCGTCGTGGACACCATCAACGCGGGGCAGGAGCCCTTCCCCGGTGAGGCCCACCTGGGCGAGAAGCTGGCCGAGCTGGTGCCCGCGGGCAATCTGAAGGCCACCACGGACTACTCCTCGGCCATCCCGGGCATCGACGCGATCGTGATCGTCGTCCCGCTGTTCGTCAACGACGAGACCTGGCAGCCCGACTTCGCCTGGATGGAGGCCGCCACCAAGAGCTTCAGTGAGCACCTCACCCCCGGCACCCTGATCTCGTACGAGACCACCCTGCCGGTCGGCACCACCCGCAACCGGTGGAAGCCGATGATCGAACAGATCTCTGGCCTGACCGAGGGCACCGACTTCCACCTGGTCTTCAGCCCCGAGCGGGTGCTCACCGGCCGGGTCTTCGAGGACCTGCGCAAGTACCCCAAGTTGGTCGGTGGCCTGTCCGAGGAGGGCACCCAGAAGGCGATCGAGTTCTACCAGCAGGTGCTGGACTTCGACGTCCGCCCGGACCTGGACACCCCCAATGGCGTGTGGGACATGGGCACCGCCGAGGCGGCCGAGATGGCCAAGCTGGCCGAGACCACCTACCGCGACGTGAACATCGGCCTGGCCAACCAGTTCGGCAAGTTCGCCGAGAAGAACGGCATCGACGTCTTCAAGGTGATCAAGGCCTCCAACTCGCAGCCCTACAGCCACATCCACCTGCCCGGCATCGCCGTCGGCGGCCACTGCATCCCGGTCTACCCGCGGCTCTACCTGTACACCGACCCCGACGCCACCATCGTGCGCACCGCGCGCGAGGCGAACATGACCATGCCCGAGCATGCCGTCACCCTGGTCGAGGGTGCCCTGGGCGGCCTGGAGGGCAAGAAGGTGCTGATCCTGGGCGCCTCCTACCGCGGCAAGGTGAAGGAGACCGCCTTCAGCGGCGTCTTCCCCACCTTCCAGATCCTCTCCGCCCGCGGCGCCCAGGCCACCGTCAGCGACCCGATGTACACCGCCGACGAGCTGGCCACGCTGAACCTGAGCCCGTACACCGACGGTGACCAGGTGGATGCCGTCGTGGTGCAGGCCAACCACCCCGAGTTCAGCAAGCTCGGCAAGGACGACTTCCCCGGCGTGCAGGT
>NZ_JBCDMV010000049.1:0-3002 GCF_038433135.1 Luteococcus sp. H91
GCGACGATGGTCATGGTGATCGGTGGCCTCCAGGATCGTGAACGGGTGGGCAGTGGTCGCCCGCGGCCGGCATCGTTCGGGAAGAGGTCACTTCGAGACACATCTGTGATGGGTCACAACCGTTACGCTGGACAGTCTCCTGATCAGGTCATCGAGGTGGGCCGGACGATGCCGGCCGCGCCGACGGGATGGACAATTCAACGGAAAGGCACCACCGTGATGGGCCAATAGCTTCGAGGGTCACATCCGCGTCAGCACGACCAACACCATCCTGACCAGCCGATCCCGGACCAGCCACCTCCAGACTCACAGATGCTTCTATGTCAAGCTGCCGGAGCGAGCTGAGTGATTTGATGGGTCCAGGTCGCCCGGTCGGCGAGCATCGCTCTGTGCACGACGTCGACCAGGTGCCGTTGGAGGATGCGACGTGCGCCTCGGGTGCCTTTGCCTGGCTCGTGGCGTGCGAGTAGTTGTTGTGCTGCGGGTTCTCGTCGCTTCTGCACGATTGCTGCGGTGTAAAGGACGCTGTTGAGCCTGCGGTTCCCTCCCCGGTGTAGGCGATGGCGTTCCTTGTCTGAGGAATAGACCGGGATCGGGGCGCATCCGGTATAGCGGGCGAGCTTGGCGGAGTTCGAGAAGCGAGAGATATCGCCGATCTCGGCGATCAGCACAGCTGCGGAGATGTGGCTGATACCTGTGATGTGCAGCAGCGAGGGAGCCAGCGGGGTGACCAGCTGCCTGATGGTGAGGTCAAGGTCACGGACGCGCTGGTTGACGGCGGCCAGTTCGCTGAGCATGTCGCTCATGACCTCTACGACGCCCGGGCGCAGTGAGCAGTTCTTCAGCAGCACCGTCACCGAGGCGATGGCCGTGGCCCGTGCCAGATCTCCTGGGGTGTGATCCAGCCAGAGGTGTAGTTGGGCCTTGAGCTGGTTGATCACTGCAGTTCGCCGTTTCACCAAGTTGGCCCGATGATCGACCAGGACCCGAAGCTCACGGACCCGTTCGTCGATGCGGTGCTTGTCCAGTCCTGGTGTCGCGATTGCCGCGCGTGCCGCTGCTGCAGCATCAACGGGGTCCGACTTTGCGCCGGTAGCAGCGTGCAGCCTGCGGTGTGCGACCGTGAGTCGGGTCGGGACCCAGACCACCTCTTGGCCGGCCATGAGCAGTCCGTCAGCGAGCCTTCGGGCGAATCCGTGCCCATCCTCGATCGCCCATGTGACTGGCGTCTGGTCGTCACTGATCGACCGAATCCAGACCAACAGTGCTGTGATCAGATGCGGCCCATTCTTGACAGTCAGAGTCCTGCCGACTTGTCGGCCAGCAGCGTCCACAGCCACTGCCACGTGAACATGCTTGTGCGGGTCAACTCCCACTGTCACCATCGACGTGTCCCTTCTGCTGTACCTGTTCGAAGACGGGGCAGTGGACGAGAGCCCTAACCGAGGGACATACCTATTGCGAGTTGACGGCTCAGCAAGCTTCTATCAAGTCACTCCCGGTCGGAGCTCTCGCCCACCGGGCCGCCGTGGACAAATCAACGGCAAGCCTGATGGCACGTGTTCTCCGAGTCACCGGGCGGCCCGTGCCAGAGCGACTCCCGTCGAAGACGCTTCCGGCTCCGCCATCTTGTACCAATAGGTGTTCTCGTTGCTGGGCCGCTGCCATGGGGCTGTGGGGGTCAGCGAAGTAGACCTTCGTGCTGGTCTCCAGCGCGAAGGTGGCGTGGGCGGACAGTTCCTTGCCGCGGTCCCAGGTGATGGTCTTGCGCAACTGCTGCGGCAAGGCTGTGATCGACGCGGCCAGGGCGGTGTTCATCGCGACCGCGCCGTAGCCGCCCAGTGAGGGTCTGTTCTTGACCGGCGGGATCTGGCCCCAGCCTTCCAAGCGAGGAAGGTGGACCAGGATCGTGGCGCGGCTGTGGCGTTCGACCAAGGTGCCGATCGCGGAGCGGCCGATGCCGATGATCTAGTCGCCTTCCCAATGGCCCGGAACAGCCCGGTCAGTGGCCTCGGCGGGCCGTTCGCTGATCACGACATCAGCGGTGACATGGCCTTGGGGCTTGTTTCGGGAACGCTCACGCGGCGAGCGCAGAGCCCTGCCGGTGCGCAGACAGCCCACCAGTTCCCGCTTCAGCGCCCCGCGACCCTCGAGGAACAAGGATTGGTAGATCGCCTCATGACTGATCCGCATGGACTCATCATCGGGGAACTCGAGGCGTGGGCGGTGGCTGATCTGGTCGGGGCTCCAGGCCTTCGACCAGCGACGATCGGCCCGGTGGGGCTTGTTCAACCCCTTCCAGCCCGGCGTGTCAGGACCATCGACGATGGTGCCGTCGGGTCGGGTGACTTTCCCGGCGAGCCGGTCCTGGACATAGTCACGCAGCCGCGGGTTGGTGACCATCTTCGCGGTCTTGGGGCGTTTGGCGGCCTCTTGTGCCTTCCATTGGGCGACGCTGGCTCGGTACTCGAGTTTCCCGCCACGGGTAGCAGCGTTGCGGCGCAGTTCGCGGCTGACGGTGCCCGGGTTCCGGCCGATCGCCCGGGCGATGTCGCGTACTCCTTTGCCCTGGGCCTTCAAGATCGCGATCTCCTCCCGCTCCTCGAAGGACAGGTAACGTCCACTCGGCTCGGCCAGACTGATCGGCGGCATGCCCCCAGCGTGACGAAACCAGCGCGACCCGACGGGAACCGACACGCCGACCGCGATCGCCGCCTCCGCCGTCGTGACACCCGTGGCGATCACCCGCCAGAACTCCCGCTGGACAACCCGAGACGGCTGCGGCCTGCCCGGAGAGAACATCAAAGGCCGCAACGCCCTGTCCGCCCGCCACTGCCGCCGCAACCCCTCCGGCGCATCGCTGGTCTTCATCGACTGTCCCGCGTCAAGCTTTCTGGCAGGCCGGTTATGAGGGCATGATCGGCGTCTAGGGAGCAGGAGGACCCGATCATGGGACGACCACCGGTGTTCAGTCCGGAGACCAAGACCAGGATCGTGTTGAG
>NZ_JBCDMV010000050.1:0-2918 GCF_038433135.1 Luteococcus sp. H91
TCGAGCTGAGAAGGGCGAATGCGATCCTGAAAGCGGCGGCTTGATATGTAGGTGATCCTGACCCCGGTGGAACAGCGCGGCGACGCGGCGGTGACGATGGTGGTGTCGTCGAGCGGCTGGGGGCCGGTCATGGTTGGGTTCGTGCCGAAGCTGGTTTTCGTGGAGGGGCAGCCACCCAGGTTGGGTGAGCCGTGGGTGGACGATTATCTGCGGTTCACCGCGGCCCGCCTGCGGCGCAATTCGGTGCTGGCGCAAGCGTTCGACTTGAAGGTCTTCTTCACCATCGTGGGCAAACCCCCGGTCGAGGTCGACACGGCGGATGTGTTGGCCTTCATCGAACAGCAGCGTGAACCTCGCCACGGCGGCAACGTGGTCCGGCTGGTCGACGGCGAGCCAGGCCTGGC
The DNA here is from genome assembly GCF_038433135.1 of Luteococcus sp. H91. Lineage (NCBI taxonomy): Bacteria > Bacillati > Actinomycetota > Actinomycetes > Propionibacteriales > Propionibacteriaceae > Luteococcus > Luteococcus sp. H91. Next base: position 405 of record NZ_JBCDMV010000050.1, read on the forward strand.
AGCTTCGACCATCAAGCGCCGGCTGGCGACGGTCACGTCGTTGTTCGACTACCTGGTCACCCGCGGTGTCTGTGAACGTCAGCCGGTTTCACGGTCGTTGACGCCCCGGTCACGGTCGTTGCGGGGCTCGCCTCTGGTCCGGGCTCCGAAACGGCTGCCACAGGTGCTGTCACCGGGTGAGGCGGTCGCGTTGATGGGCGCATTGCGCACCGAGCGAGACCGGGCGATGGTCACGCTGATGCTGCATGCCGGGCTGCGACGCTGTGAGGTCCTGGGCCTGCGTCTGACAGACATCCAGCTGGGCGACGGCAGGGTGTTCGTCCACCAGGGCAAAGGCGGCCACGAACGCATCGTCCCTGTCATTGATGCGTTCTTCACGCACCTGGCCGCCTACTTGACCACCGAACGGCCACCGGGGTGTGACACCGGACTGGTGTTCGTGGCGTTGAAGGGGCCCCGCCGCGGCATGCCGTTGAGCGCAGCAGGGCTGGATGAAGTCCTTGCTGGGGCCCGTCAACGGGCGGGACTACGCCACGCGACCTGCCATGAGCTGCGTCACACATGCTTCACCCGGCTACGGGAGGCGGGCATGGCCTTGGAAGCGATCCAGGCCCAGGCCGGCCACGCCAACCTGGAGACCACCCGCATCTACCTCCACTTGTCCAACGACTGGCTCGCTGACCAGTACCGCGACGCCATGCACGTCCTGGCCGACATCTACCCACCCATCATCGAAGGGCCACGCCCATGACTGCTGTTGCCCCTGTCAGCACCAGTGCGGCTCTCGATGAGGTGACGGCCTCCTATGTTGCGGCTGCTTCCAGTTCAGCATCGGCGAAGGGCCGGCGCTTGGCGGCACAGCGCTTCGGACGGCTGTTCGGTGATCTCGACGGATGGAACCACGCCGACGTCGAGCAACGCCGCCAGGTCCGCACCGAGGTGATGTCATTCGCAGCGCACGCTGCCATCGCCACCAGCCTGCCGGTCACCCCGGCCTTCGTCTCCCAGTCATGCTGTCACTGGGGCATCTACATCGCTGACGCCTACCCCGAGCAGCGCGACAGATTCGCCACCCAAGCGCTCGAGCTGGGCTTCACCACGGCACAGAGCCGACGTATGTGGTCCCACCTGGCGCGCATCTGCGTGATCGTCGGCACCAGCCCCGATGCCCTGACCTCGCAGGACTACCAGCAGGCGCGCAGCAGCTATGTCGAAGCCGTGATGGCCTCCCGAGCGAGCGCGCCGCCCCGATGGTTGTCGACGCCACTGTTCGGCCTCGACGCGGTGATGTTCCACCGCGGTCAAGCACCCCAACCAGCCACCCGCCGGCCATGGGCGGCGCGCAGCGCCGCCGAGGTCGACTGGGAACAGATCACCACCCATGTCCCCGTGATGGCGGCCACGATGCGCCGCTACCTGCAGCAATGCCACGCCTCGCTACGGCCCTCATCAGTGACGCTGTTCGAGACCACCCTGCGGCAGTTCGCCGGATACCTCATCGCCCACCACACCGATGCCGAGCGCATCGCCGACCTGCACCGCTGCCACATCGAGGGCTACCGGGACTGGCTCGAACAACGACCCGGCTACCGCGGCCAGCCCGGGTTGTCGAAGACCACGCTGGGCATGCGGATGGGTCACCTGCACACCTTCTTCACCCGCATCACCGAATGGGACTATCCCGATGTCCCCACCCGCGCCCTGGTCTTCCGGGAAGACCGTCCACGCTTGGACAAGCCCCTGCCGAAGTTCCTCGACGATGCCCGGGCTGCCGCGTTCATGGCCGCCGCAGCCCAGCTACCCGACGAGCTCGACCGGTTGATGATTCAGATCCTGGCCCGCACCGGCATGCGCCGCGGCGAACTACTCGGGCTACGCATCAACGCCGTCGTCCAGATCGGCACCGGATACTGGCTGCGCACCCCGGTTGGGAAACTCCACACCGACCGCTACATCCCCCTCGACCCGGCCCTCAAGACCCTCATCGACACCTGGATCGCCCACCGCCCGTCATGGCAGGCCAGCGACCTGCTCCTGCTCGAACGCGGACGACCCATCCCACCCACTCGCGTCGACAAGGCCGTCCAGAAAGCTGCCACCGCCGCCGGTATCGGCCACGTCCACCCCCACCAGCTGCGACACACCCTCGCCACCCAAGCCATCAACCGAGGCATGAGCCTCGAAGCGATCGCCGCGCTGCTCAGCCACGCCGACTTGTCGATGACGATGGTCTACGCCCGCATCGGTGACCGCACCGTCGCCGACCAGTACTTCCAGGTCACCAACAAGATCGAAGCCCTCTACCAAGCCACCGAGCCCGCCAACCCCGTCCTGCCCGCCGAGGCCGCCGGTCCAGCCATGACCGCCCTGCACGCCGAAGTCGACAAACGCCTGCTGGGCAACGGCTACTGCCGCCGACCCGTCGAGCTCGACTGCCGCTACGAAACGATCTGCGAAACCTGCCCCATGTTCTTCACCACCAACCACCACCGGCCCACCCTCATCGCCCAACGA
>NZ_JBCDMV010000051.1:0-2130 GCF_038433135.1 Luteococcus sp. H91
CGACGGTCGAAAAGGGGGCCACGCGATCACGATGGAGGGATGATCAGCGTGGATGTGTGGGCCGAGATTCGGTATCTGCATGCCAGTGAGGGCCTGTCGGGCAGGGCGATCGCGAAGCGGTTGGGGGTGGCTCGCAAGACGGTCGCGAAGGCGTTGGCTTCGGATGGTCCGCCTGTTTACAAGGCTCGCCCGCCGGTCGAGTCGGCCTGGGCCCGGGTCGAGCCGGCAGTGCGAGTGTTGCTGGTCGAGTTCCCGGACATGCCGGCGACGGTGTTGGCGCAGCGGGTCGGTTGGGACGGGTCGATCACCTGGTTCCGCGAGAACGTCGCAGAGACACGTCGGCGGGTTCGCCGGGTTGATCCGGCCGATCGGCTCGTCCACCGCCCGGGGGAGCAGATCCAGTGCGACGTGTGGTTCCCACCGGCCAGCGTCGGCTTGGATTCCCGGCTGCGGGGTCGGGTGCCGGTGGTGGTGATGGTCGCGGCGCATTCCCGCCGGATCGAGGCGGTGATGATCCCCAGCCGTCGCACCGGTGATCTGTTGGCGGGGATGTGGGTGTTGTTGCAGCGTTTCGGCGGCGTCCCGAAACGGCTGCTGTGGGACAACGAGGCCGGTATCGGACGCCGTGGACGCCTCGCTGACGGGGTCAGCGGCTTCTGCGGCACCCTGGGCACGAAACTCGTGCAGGCCAAGCCGTATGACCCGGAGACCAAAGGCATCGTGGAGCGGGCCAACCAGTACCTGGAGACCTCCTTCCTGCCCGGCCGCCGCTTCACCAACCCGCAGGACTTCAACACCCAGCTGAAGGGTTGGCTCGACGAGGTCGGCAACCAGCGCCAGGTGAGGGCCCTGGGGGCCCGCCCCGCGGAGGTGTTCGCCGCGGACCTGGCTGCGATGACGGCCCTGCCGCCCAGCCCGCCGATGGTGGGTGAACGGTTCACGATCCGACTGGGCCGCGACTACTACGTCCGCGCCGCCGGCAACGACTACTCCGTCGACCCGGCCATGATCGAGCGTCTCGTCACCGTGAACGTGAGCTTGGACGAGGTGACGGTGACCTACCAAGGCCTCCCGGTCGCCCGGCATGACCGGGCCTGGGGTTCGGGCCACACCCTCACCGACCCGGCCCATGTCGAGACCGCCGCCCGACTGCGCCGAGACTTCCAACACCCGCCCGTCACGGTCCTCGAGGAGGGCCTGGTTCGGGACCTGTCGGTCTACGACCAGGCCTTCGGCCTCGCAGCAGCTGATTTCGACGGGCAGGTCGCGTGATGCCCACCGCCGCTGACCAGACGTTCACCCGCATCGACTACCTCGCCCGGGTGATGAAAGCACCCCGCATCCGCGAGTCGGCCCGGCGCTTGGCTGACCAGGCCACGGCCCAAGCCTGGACCGGCCCCCAGTACTTGCAGGCCGTCCTCGAGGCCGAGGTCGCTGCCCGCGAGGCCTCCGGCGCGAAACTACGCCTGCGCGCGGCAGGCTTCCCCGCGATCAAGACGTTGGAGGAGTTCAACTTCGACCACCAACCCGCCGCTGACAGGGCCCAGCTCCACCGCCTGGCCGCCGGCGGCTACCTGACCGAGGCCGGCAATGTCGTGCTGCTCGGCCCACCCGGCACTGGCAAGACCCACCTCGCCACAGCCCTGGCCGTCGCCGCCTGCCACCAACAGATCAGAGTCGGGTTCGACACCGCCGCCGGTTGGGTCACCCGCCTCCAACAAGCCCACCGCACCGGACGTCTCGACACAGAGCTACGCAAACTCGCCCGACTGCAACTGCTGGTCATCGACGAGGTCGGCTACCTGCCCTTCGACGCCGACGCCGCGAACCTGTTCTTCCAGCTCGTCGCCTCACGCTACGAGAACAGCTCGATCATCCTCACGAGCAACCTGCCCTTCTCCCGCTGGGGAGAAGTCTTCGGAGACCAAGCCGTCGCATCAGCCATGATCGACCGCATCGTCCACCACGCCGAAGTCATCACACTGAAGGGCGCGTCCTACCGGCTGAGGAACACCACCATGACCACCCTGCCTTCCGCTCGCCTCGAGCAACAGGCAGACTAGAAACCACCAAACCAGTGGCTCCCTTTTCAGCCGCCGGAAACGGTCCCCAATTCGACCGTCGTTGACA
>NZ_JBCDMV010000052.1:0-1759 GCF_038433135.1 Luteococcus sp. H91
GGCTACGGCGACCCAGATGTGCTGTGGTTGCGCTGTCTCCAGCGAGATGTGCAGCGGTTGGTACATGAGATTCTTCTCCTGATGCTGTAGTGGTCTCCCCGGCTGATGGTGCTGGGGGTCTGTTCGGCTCAGTCGTTGCTGCGTCTGTCGTTCTGCAGCAGTCGGTGGTGGAGCGGTGTCGAGGCGGCGACTGCGCCGGCGGCGATGGCGAGTCCGAGCAGGAGGACGACCAGGAGACGCCAAGGGGTACCGGTCACGGCCATTCCGGAGGCGATGAGTTGTTGCCGCATCGGCCAGGCAAGGGCTACACCCATGAGGCTGCCCATTGCGGTGCTGCCCATCAAGGGCAGGAGTGTCTCCAGCCACATGGTTCTGAGGGCGAAGGTGCTGGGGGCTCCCATGCGCTGCAGGGCACGGCTCTGGTGTGCGCGGTCGACGGTGGCAGAGGCTTGGGTGATGAGCAGGTGGGCAGCGGTGAGGAGTAGGCCGGCTCCCAGGGCGATGATTCCTCCGGTAACGAGGTCCGGTTGGGCCCTGTCCATGAAGGTCTGCTCGGTGGGCGTCGGGTTCTCGGCCAGGTCGTAGGAGAACGGGGCGCAGGCAAGGGAGCTCGCAATGAAGGCCAGGACAGCAGTGTTGGACGCACGTCGCCACGTCGCACGGGGATCGTTCACGATCCGCCATGAAGCCAGCCGGAGTGCCGCCCCAGGTGCATGCCGGGCCACGGGCCGGGTGAGCAGTTGGAGCAGCCATGGGCCGATGAGGTCCACCGCGATCAGGAAGAGAACCACGACAGCCGCGACCACGAGAAGAACAGAGGTGTTCTGTTCGACGCGGATGGTGTTCACGAAGACGTAGCAGGCCAACAGGATCGCGGGGAAGGCAGCCAATCGCCACAGGGAGGCCCGCGGACCGCGGGTGCGACGTGCAACACCCAGCGGCGTGATCCGCACCCGCCGCAGACCCCATGCTGCCGCCAAGCAGTTGACGGTCACCAAGGTCACCGCGACCACCCCCACCAAGTTCCAAGGCAGGCCCATCTCACCCGGCCTGACCGCGACGGCCTGGAAGGTCATGCCCGACCACAACGGCAGAGTCGCGCGGTACACGACGAAGCCCACGCCCGTCCCCACGACCGCCTGCAACAAGGTGTCGAGCAACGCCATCCGGGTCACGTCACGAGACGAAAGCCCCACAAGTCGCAGCGCAGACAACCGCTGCTCCCGGCCTCGTGCGCCGAGTTGTGCTCCAGCGATGGCCAGAGTGATCGCAGAGGGGAGGACCAAGGCGCAGGCGCAGCTGGCCAGGCCGACATAGAAGGCCAGGACCATGTGGAAGAAGGGATCGTGTGACAGCTCCGCCAGCAGGCCCGAGGGGTTCGTGAACCGCTGGTAGAACATCCAGGTTCCTCCCGCAAGGGTGAACAGGATGGCCGAACACACCGCAGCGGCCACGATTCCCGCGCCGAACAGCAGCAATTCACCGCGCTGGGTTCTGAGTCTCGCGGCGAGCAGCCGTGATGCGGCCGGCACCCAGCGCAAGCTGATTCCTTGGGTGTCTGCTGGTCCTTGGGGTGTCATCGGCTGGCCTCCGTGAGGTGGTCACTGTGGACCAGGCCGTCCCTGATCTCGACGACGCGTCCACACCACTTGGCGACGCTCACGTCATGGGTGACGACCACCAGCGCGGCTCCGGCCATGCGCGTGGAGTTCGTGAGGACCTGCATCATCTCGTGTCCTGTGGACTGGTCGAGTGCGCC
>NZ_JBCDMV010000053.1:0-1682 GCF_038433135.1 Luteococcus sp. H91
TAGCCCGGAGATTTCACGGGGGTGGCTGGACGTGAAGGAGGGAAGTGCCCTCTGACCTGCGAAGATACCGATTGTCTAGGTCTGTATCAGCGTGGTTGAAGGAGCACTTCCCAGGTGAACAAGCGTAGCGGGATGTATCCGCGTCTCCGAGTCGACTCCGCTGCGGTGCCGGCGGTGGCCCAGGCGGGCGGGGTGCTGCTCACCCGGACCGTGGAGACCTCCGGCCTGGGAATCTTGTTGAGCCGGGCGCTGGGACCGTGGCGCAAATCCCTCGCGAGGCATGACCCGGCGAAGGTGCTGCTGGATCTGGCGATCAGCCTCGCGCTGGGTGGTGATGCCTGTCGTGACGCCGCGCTGCTGCGCAGCGAACCCGGTGTCTATGGCCGGGTGGCCTCGGATGCGACGATCTCGCGCACCATCACCGCCCTCGCGGCCGATGTCGACCGGGTGGAGAAAGCCGTGGCCCAGGCCACTGCAGCAGCTCGCCAGCACGTCTGGGGCCTGGCAGGCGAGGCGGCACCAGGCCATGGGGCGAGCGCCGGGGATCCGATCATCATTGATCTGGACGCCACTCTCGTCACGTCACATTCGGACAAGGAACTGGCCCGGCCGACGTTCAAGAAGGGCTACGGTTTCCACCCGCTGTTGGCCTTCGTCGACCACGGCCCCGACGGGACCGGCGAACCCATGGCAGGGCTGCTCAGGGCGGGCAATGCCGGCTCCAACACCGCCGCCGATCACGAGACCGTCATCAAGGCTGCGCTCAAACAGGTGCCCGGGATCAACCCCGCCAGGCCGGGCAAGAAGGTGCTGATCCGTACTGACGGGGCCGGCGGATCCAAACAGCTACTCGGCTTCCTCGCCCGGCGCGGGCTGTCGTACTCGATCGGCTTCACGCTGCCGATGAGCACCCCGGAGTTGTATCACCTTGTTCCCGAGCACGCGTGGCAGGATGCCTACAACGCCGACGGCCAGGTCCGCGACGGCGCAGCCGTGGTCGAGTTCACCGACCTCCTCACCGCCAAAGACCTGTTGAAGGGCTACCCCACCGGGATGCGAGTGATCGTGCGCCGAGAACGACCCCACCCCGGCGCCCAACTCCGCTTTGATGACGTCGATGGCTACCGGCTCACCGCCTTCGTCACCAACACTGCCAGAGGCCAGTTGGCTGATTTGGAGATGCGGCACCGCCGCCGCGCCCGTTGTGAGGACCGCATCCGCACCGCAAAAGACACCGGCCTGACCAACCTGCCGTTGCAGGGCTATGACCAGAATCGCATCTGGCTGCTCATCGTCCAGCTGGCCAGCGACCTGCTCGTCTGGATGGCCATGCTCGCCCTCCAAGGCCCTGCGCGGCGATGGGAACCCAAAACCCTGCGGCACCGCCTGTTCACGATCGCCGCCACCTTGGCGCGCACAGGCAGGCGCACCATCCTGCACCTCAAACAGGCCAGCCCTTGGTCACCCATGATTCTGGACGGCTGGAACAGGCTCTCCGCACTCACCCCACCCTGACCACGCCGCCACCCGCCCCGACGATCAGCAACACCTCTTCGGCAGTGGAACCGACGCCTACCCGCAGCGCATGCGGGACCTTGTCACACCCCCATGCCAGAATCATGACTACGAGACCGGCAACGACGCTGGACCGTTGACCAACCAGCCCTCATGAAAGATCGAGG
>NZ_JBCDMV010000054.1:0-1557 GCF_038433135.1 Luteococcus sp. H91
GACCCGGACGGCCCCATGATGGCAACCGTCTCCCCCTCAGAGATCGTCAGGCTGACCCCAGACAGTGCTTGGACCGAGCCGAAGGCTTTGGTGATGTCATGCGTGGACAACAACGAATTCATGTCCTTCATCAAAGTCGACCTGTCATGGGGAGACGATGGTGCAGCATCCCGGACAAGGGTAGGGCTGGCACTACCAGCACCCCACGTCACGCAGGCTAGATTGGAAGCATGCGCAGGTCAGCCCCCCGTGACAGCAGGACGAGGGAGCAGGAGGCCGCCGCAAGGATCGCCGAACTGACCACTGCCCGCCGCCAGATTGTCGAGGCCTACGAAGTTGAGAGACGGCGCATCGAGCGAGACCTCCACGACGGCTCCCAGCAGTACCTCGTCGCAGCGGCCATGAAGATCGGCGAAGCCCAACTGTCCGAAGCCATTCAGCACGATCGGCAAACATCGGAGCTCATCGCCGAAGCCAAGCAGGACGTTCTGAACGCTCTGACATCCCTACGCAAGACCGTGCAGGGAATCCCTCCGGATGCACTCACCCATGATGGCCTCGAGAACGCCCTACGAGCCGTTGCCGCCAACGCACCCGTCCCAGTCACCATCACCTGCCCCCACCCACTGCCTCGCATCCCCGCAGCCGTCCTCGCCAGCGCCTACTTCTTCGCCACCGAGGCAATCACCAACGCCGCCAAACACGCACCCCACGCCAGCGTCAACGTCTTACTGACCGCGGCAGATTCTCTGCGCGTGTCCATCGTCGACGACGGTCCAGGAGGAGCCACCCTCACCCCGGGGCACGGCCTGACAGGAGTGCGGGAGCGGCTGCAGGCCTTCGGCGGAGACGTCACCGTCACCAGCCCGGACGGCGGCCCCACACACCTACTCGCCACCATCCCGCTTCTGCTCCACCGCGGTGAACCCGGCATCGACCCCACAGGAACCCCGTGAACCCCATCACCGTCGCCATCGCCGACGACTCAGCCCTGATCCGAGAAGGCCTCGCCGCCATGCTGCAACGCCACGGATTCCACGTGGTCTGCCAAGAAGGACGAGCCGACGCCCTCCGCCAGTCCATCGACCAGCTCGCACACCAACAACAGCTCCCCCAGCTACTGATCACCGACGTGCGAATGCCCCCCACCATGAGCAACGACGGACTGGTCGCAGCCCTGGAGCTGCGCCAACGACACCCCGAACTCTCACTGCTCGTCCTGAGCCAATACATCCTGCCGACCTATGCCCAACAACTCTTCGGCACCGCCAGCACCAGCGGAACCGGCTACCTCCTCAAAGACAAAATCAGCGAAGTCCAAGAGTTCATCCACTCCCTCCACGTCATCGCCGACGGCGGAGTGGTCATCGATCCGGAAGCAGCCAAGGCCATGGTGACCACGGGCCGCTCCGGAATGGCCCAGCTCACCGAACGAGAACACGAAGTCCTCGAACTCATGGCCACCGGCATGTCCAACAACGACATCGCCCAACAGCTCGTCATCTCCCCCGCGGCGGTGTCCAAACATGTGGCCAACATCTTCGCCAAACTAGGGCT
>NZ_JBCDMV010000055.1:0-1088 GCF_038433135.1 Luteococcus sp. H91
AGGTGTTGGTGGCAGGGACGTTCATGACACTCGGGTGATGGGAGCCTTCCCGTTGAGGGCGCTGTGGCCTCGTTCAGTGTTGTAGAAGGTGAGCCAGTCGGCAAGGGCGTCGCGGCGGGCTTGGTTGCTGGTGAAGGGCTGCCGGTAGGCCCACTCGGTGGCCAGGGTCCGGTTCAAGCGTTCGACCTTGCCGTTCTGCCAGGGGCAGTGGGGCTTGATGAATTTCTGCTTCGCGTCCAGAGCTTTGACCGCTGCCGTGAAGTCGCGGCTGTTGCGGTAGGCAAAGGCGTTGTCGGTGATGACACGCTCGATGCGAGCGATGCCGTGGCTGGCGAAGAAGGCTGCGGCGCGGGTGAGGAAGGCGGCGCAGGTGGGGCCCTTCTCGTCGTCGTGGATCTCGACATAGGCCAGCCGGGAATGGTCATCGACGGCGGCGTGGACGTAGTCGTAGCCGATCCGTTCACGCTTGTTCTTCTGGGCGCTGGTGGCGGCGCGTCCGTGCAGGCGCCAGCCGCCGCCGTCGGGGATCTTGCCGATCTTCTTCACATCGACGTGGACGAGTTCACCAGGGCGTTCGCGTTCGTAGCGGCGCGTGGTGGCCTGGCTGCCGCGGATCACCGCGCCGGTGATGGGGTCGAGGTGTGCCAGGGGCGGCATGTGGTGGCGGCGCAGGATCGCGCTCACCGTCCGGGCCGGGACCTTGGTGGCGGTAGCGATCCGGGCGGGGCCTTGTCGATGCTTGGTCCGGTGGGCAAGGACGCGTGCCTCGGTGTCTGGGCTGGTGCGTCGGGGCATGGTGTGGGGTCGGCTGGAGCGGTCATGTAGTCCGGCCTCGCCGTGCAGGTCGTAGCGGTTGAGCCAGTGGTGGGCGCATTGGCGGGAGATACCCATCGCCTTCGCGGCGTGGGCGACCTTCCAGCCTTGTTCGCGGACGCGCTCGACGAGCAGGAGTCGGCCGTTGACATTGAGCCGGGCCTTAGAGTGGGGCATGAGGACCTCCGTTGTTGAGATGTGACCTTCGACAAGCCACAGCCCAGCGGGGGTCCTCCCTTTACGTCAAACCGCGCACTGTCATGAACGTCCCTGCC
>NZ_JBCDMV010000056.1:0-750 GCF_038433135.1 Luteococcus sp. H91
TAGCTCGATCCGACCGACCCGACCGAGGCGGCGATCTCGGCTTCCGAAAGCCGCTCTGACAAGGCAATCGACGTGTATTGACTACCTCTGTCCGAGTGATGCACCAACCCGGCCAGGTCGTGACCTTCGCGTTGACGGGTCCAGATCGCCTGCTCGAGCGCGTCCAGGACGAGCTGGGTGGTCATCGTGGTGCCCGAACGCCAGCCCAGGATCCTGCGGGCGTAGGCGTCGGTGACGAACGCGACGTAGACCCATCCCGACCACGTCGAGACATAGGTGATGTCGGCCACCCACAACCGGTTCGGAGCCAACGGCGCGAACCGGCGACTGACCAAGTCCGATGGCCGCTCGGCGGCAGGATCAGCGATGGTCGTGCGCTTCACCTTGCCCCGCCGAACACCTTCCAGTCCCGCCTGACGCATGAGACGCTCGACGGTGCAGCGCGCGACCGGGATGCCTTCGCGGTTGAGTTGCAGCCAGACCTTGCGGGCCCCATAGACACCGAAGTGGGCCTGGTGGACCCGGCGGATCTCGACCAGCAGGGCCTCATCGCGCTGCTCACGCCTGCTGGGGAACTTGTCGCGCCACTCGTAGTAGGTCGATGGGGCGATCTGGATGCCATGCTCGCGCAGGACCTGGCAGATCGGCTCGACACCCCACCGCAACCCATCCGCCTCACGCCTGCCGGCGTGCTCGCGGATGAAGTCGACGATCACTGCCCTGGCCGGTCGAGCTCGGCCGCGAAGAAAG
>NZ_JBCDMV010000057.1:0-636 GCF_038433135.1 Luteococcus sp. H91
CGACGCGTCCACACCACTTGGCGACGCTCACGTCATGGGTGACGACCACCAGCGCGGCTCCGGCCATGCGCGTGGAGTTCGTGAGGACCTGCATCATCTCGTGTCCTGTGGACTGGTCGAGTGCGCCTGAGGGTTCGTCGGCGAAGATCACCTTGGGGTCACCGGTCAGGGCGCGGGCGATGGCGACTCGTTGTGCCTGGCCACCAGACATCTCGCCCGGTAGACGATGCCGCATCGCCACAAGACCCAACTGCTCCAGCCGATGGTCTGCGCTGCGCAGCGCCTCAGCATGGGGTGTGCCCGTCAGGGTCAACGGCAGCGCCACGTTCTCCCGAGCCGGCAGCTCGGGCAGCAGCTGCCCGTCCTGGAAGACGAACCCGAAGTTGCGCAGCCGTAGATGTGAACGTCGGTGGTCGTCGAGTGCCGCCAGGTCCGTGTCGTCGAACAGGACCCGCCCGTGGTCGGGAGCCAGGATCCCGGACAGGCAGTGCAACAAGGTTGACTTGCCAGACCCGGACGGCCCCATGATGGCAACCGTCTCCCCCTCAGAGATCGTCAGGCTGACCCCAGACAGTGCTTGGACCGAGCCGAAGGCTTTGGTGATGTCATGCGTGGACAACAACGAATTCATGTCCT